>JAKDNC010000068.1 GCA_030452025.1 Nocardioides sp.
ACTGCCTGTCCGCCGTCGCCTACCGCTAACTTCACGTCAGCATGGCAGACCCGGACCAGGCCGGACACGCAACCGAACAGGTCGAGGTGGATGGCGCCACCGCTTGGTTCGACGAGCCCGGCCAGGTGGTGCTCGTCGTGGACGACTCGTGCGTGATCGAGGCGGAGTCCTCCCTCATGGGGTGGTCCCTGATCGCGGAACGCACCGACGAGCAGAAGCGCGCGGCTGTCCTCGACATCGCCACCTGGGTCCGCGACGACATCGGTTGCACGTCGGGATCCTCGGACTAGTAGATTCGCCGCCATGCAGGTAGTAGCCCATCGGGGCGCCAGCCATGAGCTCGCCGAGCACACCCTGGGTGCCTATCTTGCCGCCATCGAGGCCGGCGCGGACGGTCTGGAGTGCGACGTTCGCCTCACCGCCGACGGCCACCTGGTCTGTGTCCACGACCGCGACCTGCGGCGTACGGCGCAGAGCGAGGGGTTGGTCTCGACGAAGAATCTCGACGAGCTCAACGAGCTGGACTTCTCGAGCTGGAAGCACCCGTGGAAGGACCTCGACGACGAGGCGCCCGACACCGATCCCGAGCTCGGGAAGGTGCTGACCATGCGCAAGCTGCTCGAGACTGTTGCCTCGGCCGGGCGCCGGATCGAGTTGGCGATCGAGACCAAGCATCCGACCAGGTTTGCCGGTCTGGTCGAACGACGGCTGGCCCACCTCCTCGACGAGTTCGGCTGGACCGGGGAGGACTCGCCGATCCGGGTGATGAGCTTCTCGCTCACCGCGCTCCAGCGGATGCAGAAGCTGACCCCGAAGCTGCCGCTGGTGATGCTGATCGACAAGGCGCACCACTGGCCGGTGCTGCGCCAGGTGGTCGACGACAACTGGATCATCGGGCCCGGGATCAAGGAGCTGCACGCCCACCCGGGGTTGGGCAAACACCTGAACAAGGCCGGGCGACGGATCCATGTCTGGACGGTCAACACCGACGAGGACCTCAAGGTGTGCCGTCGTTACGGCGTCGAAGCCATCATCACCGACCGGCCGGCGTACATGATCGAGCGCATTCGCGGGTAGCCTCCCCGTCATGGGAAAGCGATCAAAGCAGAAGAACCGCGAGGCCGCCGTCGAGACCACTGAGGGGACCGTCGGGCCGCGCCAGCCCTGCCCGTGTGGCTCCGGCCGTCGCTACAAGGCTTGCCACGGCGCCGCCGGTGGGCCCGCGCCGGTCTTTGTCGCGCGTCCGTTCGACGGGTACGCCGGTGAGTGCGACCTGATCGCCCTTCGCGAGCTGGTGCCCGCAGCGACCGCTCCCCTGAAGCTGAAGGAGGGGGACCGGACGGTCCGCCTGTGCTCGCTGCTGCCCGGCGGCGCGCCCGCCATGGTCCGCGACAGTGGAGACGTCTGGCTCGGGCTCCAAGTCCAGCACAACTACGGCGACCCGTCGCGCGATCTCGGCGCGGCGCTGGCCAAGGCCCTCGACGCGCCCGAGGGGATCGTCGGGATGACCGAGGCCCCGGCCGCGGACGCGCCCCGCCTGCAGGACCTCGTCGTGGACGAGCCGCTCGAGGTCACCGTCCACGACGGGTTCGCCTACTGGATCGACGACGTCGAGGACAAGAGCCCCGAGATGGTCGCCGCACTCGAGCAGGCCAACGATGCCGCGATGCCCACCGCAAAGCTGACCGGCGTCGACTCGGCGTACTGGACCAACGTCGGCACCAAAGAGCACCTGCGCTGGATCATGCCGCAGCCGGAGGACGAACTGCTCTCCGCGTTGGCTCGTCTCCACGCGGCTGGCAAGACCTCACTGGTCGAGGGTGGGCGCCTGGTGGGGATGTTCCGCGCGCATGGCGTCCTCGTGCCGGTCTGGGACATTCCGGTCGGCACCGGACCCGAGCCACTGGAGGATCCTGCCGACCAGTTCGCGAAGGATCTGGCGGCCGCCCTGAGTGACGACAGTGAGCTCACGAGCGAGGAGAGGTCGGCGCGCACGGGCCTCGCCGGACGCCAGGTCACGATCCGCTGACAAGGCCCGTACGGCACGTTCGCGGGTCGCAGTTGTATTTGCGGTTCCGGTGACGTAGTTTTTCCCCTGCCCGGTCGTTGTTGTATCCCCCGTCAACAGCGGCCGGGCTTTCATTTTTCTGGCGCACATTCGTCCGGTCGAACCGCATCAACGGTCAGGGGACCGGCAGCGGCTCCCGGGAGATCGGGCAGGACATGCAGCGCGGTCCTCCTCGGCCGGAGCCGAGCTCGGAGCCCTCGATCCGGATCACCTCGATGCCGGACTCTTCGAGTCGCGCGTTGGTCTCGTCGTTGCGCATGTAGGCGACGGCCACCCGGGGCGCAATGGCCAGGGTGTTGTTGCCGTCGTCCCACTGCTCGCGCTCGGCGGTCACCGGGTCCAGCCCGGTGTCGATCTGGTGGAGGGTGTCGATCTCCATCGCCTTCGCTGCGGCAACCAGGAACGGCTCCGGCTCGGCGACGCTGAGCCGCAGGTCGGCGAACTTCGCACTGTCGATGTCGTCTACGTCGTCGACGGTCACGGTGAAGGCCTGCAGGGAGTCGGCGATGTTCGGGTACATCACGATCTTGTCGGTGTCGACCATCGTGCACACGGTGTCGAGGTGCATCGTCGCGCGTGTCTGGGTGATCGGCACCGCGAGGACGGTGTGGGCAAGGCCCGCGTGGAAGACCTGCCGGGAGAGGCGCTCGACGCCGGCGGGCGTCGTGCGCTCCCCGACGCCGACCGCGATCACCCCGTGGGCGAGGAGGAGAACGTCACCGCCCTCGACGTGCTCGTGCTGCCAGCCGTGGATCTTGCGGGTGCCGCCCGGGGCGTCCCGGAAGCGCGGGTGCTCGGTGTAGATCAGCTCGGTCAGCTGGGTCTCGCGGGCCCGAGCAGGCATCGCCAGCGACGTGATCGCGACCCGGTCCCGGATCCAGACGCTGGAGTCCCGGGTGAACAGGAGGTTCGGCAGTGGGTCGACGAGGAACTCGTCGTGGGGGAGCAGCGCCGTGACCAGGCCGTGGCCGCCGCGCACCTCGTCGTTGCGGATGCCAGCGGTGAGATATCCGGTCAGCTCGTCGGGTGAACAGGCCGCCCGGGCATGGCCGCGGTAGTCGCGCAGGGTGTCGCCGAGATGCAGCCCGGACAGCGTGGTGGTTATCGCGTGGTGACGCGCGGCCTCGTCGGCGAACGTCTCGGTCAACAACTTGGTCAGGTAGAGCACCTCGACACCGCGGCCGATCAGCGCCTCGGCGAATGCGTCGTGCTCCTCCTGGGCGCGATTCACCCAGGGCACGCCGTCGAAGAGCAGCCTGTCGTTGTTGCGGGGAGTGAGCCGTTGCAGCTCGGACCCGGGGCGGTGGAGCATGACGGTCTGGAGCTTGCCGACCTCGCTGTCGGCGCCGTGCTGGAACATGTTCAGCACTCTAACCGGATTGTGATCGAGGGCACATTCAGTGAAATGTCTATCCTTGGGTCCATGCCAGGAGTCCCGCCCGCCCGATATGCCTACCTCGGCCCCGAGGGAACCTTCACCGAACAGGCGGTGCGCCAACTCGCGGCATCCCGGACGGCCGAGCTGCTCCCGTGTGCCACGGTCACCGTTGCGCTCGACCAGGTCCGGGACGGCGAGGTCGCCGGTGCCGTGGTGCCGATCGAGAACTCGGTCGAGGGATCCGTCCCGGTGACCCTCGACGAGCTTGCCACCGGTGAACCGTTGATGATCACCCGCGAGATGACCGTCCCGATCCAGTTCTCGTTGCTGGCCCGCCCGGGTGTGCGGGCCGAGGACGTCACACGCGTCGGGACTCATCCGCACGCTGCCGCCCAGACCCGGCGCTGGGTGTCCACCCACCTGCCGCACGCCGTCGTCGTACACCCCACCTCGACGGCCGCCGCAGCAGCCGGACTGGCCGACGGCACAGCCACCTGGGACGCCGCGGTCACCGCGCCGCTGGCCGCCGAGCACTACCACTTGGCCGAGCTGGCCATCGGCATCGCGGACACTCCGGACGCCGAGACCCGGTTCGTGCTGGTCACCCGGCCGGGTGCTCCGGCTCCGGCGACCGGCGCCGACAAGACATCGATGGTTGCGTTCATCCGTGACGACCACCCGGGGCTGCTCCTGGAGATGCTCGAGGAGTTCGCGCTGCGCGGGGTGAACCTGTCGCGGATCGAGTCACGTCCGACCGGTCAGGGCCTGGGTCGCTACTGCTTCTCGATCGACTGCGAGGGCCACATCGGTGACGCCCGGGTCGGGGAGGCCCTGATGGGGCTCCACCGGATGTGCGACGACGTGCGATTCCTCGGCTCGTACGAGCGGATCGACGGGTTGCCCACCGACGTACGCAAGGGCACGAACGACGCCGACTTCCGCGAAGCCGAGGCCTGGCTCGCGCGCCTGCGCAACGGTCACTGATAGCCGTCTAGGGTCAGGCACCATGGAGATTGCCCTTGCCAGCCTGGCGACTCTGCTCGCTGCCGCCGCCCTTCTCGGCGCACTGCGCGGAGCCCGCACCGACTCTGCGCGTCGCCGAAGTGGTGGTGGTGAGGAGGCGCTGCCGGAGGACGTTCACGGACTGCGCCAGGAGGTCGCGGCGCTGCGGGCCGAGGCCAAGGGCGCGCTCAAGCATCTGGCTGTGGTGAGGTACGACGCGTTCGGTGACGTGGGCGGTCACTTGAGCTGGTCGGTGGCCCTGCTCGACGACCAGGGCCACGGTGTGGTGCTCACCTCCATCCACGGCCGTAGTGAGGCGCGAACCTACGCCAAGAACATCTCGTCGTGGGGCTCCGAGCAGCAACTCTCCCCGGAGGAGGAAGAAGCGCTCGCCCACGCCCGGCCCTGACCTCCGGGATCGCGCGCCGGGGCCGGCGAAGGGGCAGGTCAGCGGGGGACGCGGACCAGCAGTCGGCCGTGGATGCACTCCATGCTCAGCTCCCGGCCGGGGCCGATCGAGTCGCCGTCGAGTTGCCGTGGGGTGTCGGTGGAGGCGCGGACGACCACCTTGCGGCCGGTGAACCGGTCGATCGTCTCGTCGGTCTTCGAGCGTTTGGTCAGGACCCGGACCGCCAGCGGTATCCAGGACAGGAACCGCTTCGGGTAGAGCAGCACGACGTCGAGGGCGCCGTCGTCGATCGTGGCGTCGGGCAGCAGCGGCATCCCGGCCTGCAGATGGCCGACGTTGCCGACCACGATGGTGCGGGCGCGATGCACGGTCGGGGGTTCGTCATCGATGGACACCTCGACCTTCACCGCCGGAAACATCAGCGACTTCAGCGCGGACCAGACGTAGGCGAGCCAGCCGATCTTCTTCTTGACGTCCTCGTTGACCCCCTCCATGATCGCGGCGTCGAACCCCATCCCGGCCATCACCATGAAGTGGGAGTCCTCGATGCCGTCCCCGGAGACCTCGACCATGTCGATCGCCCGGTCCTGGCCGTTGAGGGCGACGTCGATGGCGGAGCGGATGTAGAGCGGGATGTTGAGGTTGCGGGCCAGCAGGTTCCCAGTCCCGGCAGGAATGATCCCGACCGGGATCCCGGTCCCGGCCAGCTCGGCGCAGACCTCGCGGACCGTGCCGTCGCCGCCGCAGACGACGACCAGGTCGGCGCCCTCGACCGACGCCTTGGCAGCCATGCCCGTCCCGGGATCCTCGACGGTCGTGTAGTGCCAGACCGGCTCGTTCCAGCCGGCCTCGGTGGCCAACTGGCTCGTGATCGAGCGGAACTGGCCGACGTCTTCGACCTTGATCGGGTTGAGGACCACGTGCAGGTCGCGGCTTGAGGCCGGCACGGTCTCGACCAGCGGCGCCGCGGTCTTCGTGAGGCTCGTCGGCTGCGGCGAGAAGACGGCCACGCCGAGGATCACGAAGCCGGCACCGAGCAGCACGCCCCCGATGACGTCGGAGGGGTAGTGCCGCCCCAGAAGCAGCCGGTCCAGGCAGATCACCAGCACGGCAAGGACCAGCAGCGTCGTGTAGAGACGCCGCAGGCCGGCCCGTCGCGCGAGCATGAACACGACCACGAGGAGCACCCCGGCCAGGGACGCGGCGTACGACGCGTGCCCGGAGGGGAAGGCTCCGTTGGCCAGCACGCCGAAGTCGGCCTGGGCGTCCGGGCGGTCCCGACCGACCAGCCACTTGAGCACGTGGGTGACCACGGCGGTCACCGCGACCACCACGATGACGTACGCCGCGGCCCGCCGGTGCGAGTTCACGAGCAGGACGACGGCGGTCACCACCGCATAGATGGACGCCGCGACCGTGCCGGTGCCGATCTCGATGATCCGCAGCATCTGCGAGAACCAGGTGCCGTCGTGGACCCACGACGCCGTCTTGTTCGTCACATCCTCGTCGAAGTCGACCAGCGGTGCCCACTGAAGGGATACCAGGACCGTGAGCAGCACGAACAGGCCCAGGCAGAGGGCGGCCCAGCTCAGGAGGATGGAGCGGGATCGGTCGGTCACAGCTGTCCGTTCGACGGGGGTGGGGCAGTCGTTCACGGTGAAGTATGCCGAATCGGGGTTCGTGTGGAGACATCCGCGCGACCGGCGACGTGGGCGACAGATAACCTTGCCGCATGATCGATCCACGAGTACTTCGAGACGACCCCGACCGCGTGCGCGCCGCCCAGGCCAAGCGCGGACTGGCCGATGACGTGGTGGACCGGGCACTCTCCGCCGACGAGTCGCGCCGCAAGGCGATCGTCGAGTTCGAGGCGAAGCGGGGGGAGCAGAAACGACTGGGAAAGCTCATCGCTGCCTCGGGCAAGGGGGGCGATGCCGACGAGAAGCAGGCGCTGCTCGCCCAGACCAAGGCGCTCGCCGTCGAGGTGAAGGCCGCCGAGGCGGCCCAGAACGAGGCGGCGGAGGAGTGGCAGGCGGCCCTGCTCGCCATCCCCAACCTCGCCGCGGACGAGGCCCCGGCCGGTGGTGAGGACAATTTCGCCGTGCTCGAGACGATCGGTTCGCCCCGCGACTTCGCGACCGAGGGGTTCGAGCCGCGCGACCACCTCGAGCTCGGGAGGATGCTCGGCGCGATCGACGTCGAGCGTGGTGCGAAGGTCAGCGGCAGCCGTTTCTACTTCCTGGTCGGTATTGGTGCCCAGTTGGAGCGGGCCCTGGTCAACATGGCCATGGACCAGGCGCGCGAGGCGGGCTTCACCGAGGTGATCCCGCCATCGATGGTCAAGCCGCACGCCATGGAGGGCACCGGCTTCCTCGGTCAGGCCGCCGACGACGTCTACCGTCTCGAGGGCCAGGACATGTACCTCGTGGGCACCAGCGAGGTGCCCATGGCGGCCTTCCACTCCGACGAGATCCTCGACGCCGGATCGTTGCCGCTCAGGTATGCCGCGTTCAGCCCGTGCTTCCGCAAGGAGGCAGGATCGCACGGCAAGGACACCCGTGGAATCTTCCGGGTTCACTGGTTCGACAAGGTGGAGATGTTCGTCTACACGACCCCTGAGGAGGCCGAAGCCGAGCACCAGCGCCTGCTCGGCTGGGAGAAACAGTTCCTCGACAACCTCGAGCTCGCCTACCAGGTGATCGACACCGCTGCGGGCGATCTCGGGCTCTCGGCGAAGCGGAAGTTCGACTGCGAGGCCTGGATCCCGAGCCAGGGCAAATACCGCGAGCTCACCTCGACCTCCAACTGCACCGAGTTCCAGGCCCGCCGCCTCGACATCCGCAGCCGTGGAGAGAGCGGCACGGCTCCCGTGGCGACCCTCAACGGCACGCTCTGTGCGATCCCGCGGACGATCGTGGCGATCCTCGAGACCCACCAGCAGGCCGACGGCTCGGTGCGGGTGCCGAAGGCGCTGCAGCCCTACCTCGGCGGCCGTGAGCTCCTGGAGCCCACCGTTGGTTGAGTCAGGCGCCTGGCAGCCCAAGCTGGTCGCGCTCGACATTGACGGCACGCTCCTGCGTTGGGTCGAGGGCTCCGGGGCGCCCCAAGGTGAGGTCCAGCCGGCCATTCGTGACGCCGTACGCCGCGTGGTCGACGCCGGAGCGCACGTCGTCCTGGCCAGTGGCCGTTCGTCCTACGGGATGACTCCGATCGCCGACCAGCTCGGCCTCGACCGTGACGGCGACCGGGCCTGGATCGTCGCGTCCAACGGTGCGGTCGTGCTGCGCTACCCGCCCGTCGAGGTGCTGCACGAGGAGAAGTTCGACGCTGCGGACGCAGTGCGCGCCGTCCTCGATCACCATCCGACGGCGCTGGTCGGTGTCGAGGAGCGCGGCGTGGGCTACCGGGTCAACCGGCACTTCCCCGACGGGGAGCTGTCCGGGGAGATGATCATCACCGACGTCGACGAGCTGATCGCCGAGCCGGTCAGCCGGGTGATCATCCGTGACCCCGAGGCCACCGTCGACGACTTCCACGAGCTGGCCCTCAAGCTGGGACTGCACGGGACCGACTACGTCATCGGGTGGACGGCGTGGATGGACCTCGCTCCGGTGGGGATCTCCAAGGCCTCCGGTCTCGAGCTCGTCGCCAAGGAGCTCGGCATCGACGCCGCCGACACGTTGGCCATCGGTGACGGACTCAACGACCTGGAGATGTTCGCCTGGGCCGGTCGTGCCGTGGCAATGGGCCAGGCCGTCGACAAGGTCCGCGAAGCCGCCGACCACGTCACGCTCCCGGTGGGCGAGGACGGCGCTGCGGTCGAGCTCGACACCTGGTTCCGGGACGGTCGCGGACGTGCCCCCTCGACCCCGGAATCGGGAGACCCCCGGACGTGAAGCCACGGATGGTCGCCACGGACCTCGACGGGACCCTGCTGGACCCGACCGGCAAGGTCACCCCGCGGACCCGTGAGGTGATCGCCGAGCTGGACCGGATCGGCGTACCCGTCGTCTTCGTCACCGGGCGCCCGATCCGATGGATGGAGGACCTGTGGGCCGAGGTGGGCGACCACGGCCTGGCGGTCTGCTCCAACGGCGGGATCGTCTACGACGTGGCCGATCACTCGGTGCGCAACGCGCTCACGATCGATCGCTCGATCGCGATGCAGGTCGCCAGCACCCTGCGCAAGGCGCTGCCGGGGACGGCCTTCGCGCTGGAGAAGACCACCGGGTTCGCCCGCGAGGAAGGGTTCGCGGGGCGCCACCGGGAGCCGCTGGGGATCCCGACCGGCTCCCTGGAGGAGATCTTCGACGACTCAGTGGTCAAGCTGCTCGCGTTGCACCACGAGACCGGCGCGGAGACCTATTGGCACCAGGTCGAGGAAAGGGTGGGCACGATGGTCGAGGTGACCTGGTCCTCCGACTTCCCGCTGATCGAGATGTCGGCCCGCGGTGTGACCAAGGCCGCGACGCTCGAACGCCTCGCCGGCGAGCTCGGCATCGGAGCCGAGGACGTCGTGGCGTTCGGCGACATGCCCAACGACGTACCGATGCTGGCCTGGGCCGGGACGTCCTACGCGATGGCCAACGCGCACCCGAGCGCGCGCCGGGTCGCCACGCACACCGCGCCCGGCAACGACGCCGACGGTGTGGCGGAGACGCTCGCCGACCTGTTCGGGTTGACCTGACACACTGTTTGCCGATGGAGGTGTCATGCGTCGTCTGATTGTGCTCGTCTTCCTGGCCCTGGGGATGACAGCGGGAGCGATGGGAATGGTCGCGCTCGCGTCCGCGCCCGCGCAGGCCTGTGGCGTGAAGGCGGAACCCCGTGCCCAGCAGCTCAGGGCGACCCCGTTCATCTTCAGCGGGAAGGTCACAGCGGCCGAGAAGGTCGGGTTCTCGCGCGCGAAGACGCGCTACACGGTGCAGGTCGACCGGGTCTACCGCGGCTCCCTGCAGAAGACGGTCACCGTCCTCGCGCCCTCGACCATCCGCAACTGTGGCCTTGGCAAGGTGAGGACCGGGTCCTCGCTGATGTTCCTCGCCGAGAAGGGACAGGGTGACGAGTTGAGCACCACCAGCTATCTGGGGACCTCCACCCTGAACCCGCAGCTACGCAAGAACGTCGAGGAGGCCGTCGGGGCGGGGAACCCACCCGAAGGTGCGACGCCGCCCGACTCCGACGGCACCGAACCGGTCGGCACCAGGCTCGACAGCTCCGACCCGCCGAGCATCGTCACCGCCGTCGCGCCCGGCCTCGGACTGATCGCGATCGGCATCCTGGTCCTGCTGCTGGCCCGGCTCGTCGGACGCCCGGAGCGCCCGTGATCGGAAGGCTGCTCGCCGCCTTCGCCCTGGCGCTGACCACACTGGTCGTCTTCGGGACGCCGGCGCACGCCTGCAGCTGCATCCGGAGCAGCACCGCCGAACAGGCAGCTGGGGCCACCCACGTCTTCGTCGGCACGATCACCTCGACCAGTCCCGGGCAGGCGCGACTGCTCACCTACGACATCGACGTGTCCGAGGTCTACAAGGGCGACGTGCCCGAGGTGACGCAGTTGCGCTCCTCGTCCGGCGGTGCGAGCTGCGGCCTAGGCAAGCTGCCGTCCGAGCGCTCGATCGCCTTCTTCGCGACCGCGGACACCGCCGGGACCCTGGTCTCCAACGCCTGCAGCGGCACCACGCTGGTCTCCGGCGGGCTCTCGCGGGAGATGTCGGCGACGATGGGTGATCCGGCGCTGCTCAACCAGAGCGGCGAAGCCGTGCCGCAGCCTCAGGCGGCGAGTCCGCAGCCCGGGTCCGGGGGAGAGGGCGCAGGAGAGGGTGCAGTGCTGTGGCCGTGGCTGGTTGCACTGCTCCTGGCCGCGGGTGGTGCCGCGACCTGGACCGCGCGGCGTAC
>JAKDNC010000069.1 GCA_030452025.1 Nocardioides sp.
CCAGACCGAGGTGCTGCTCCAGCTGCGCCGGAACACCGGTTTCATGGACGACCACTGGGCCGCGGCTGCCGCCGGCCACGTGGAGAAGGGCGAGACAGCCGTTGCCGCTGCCCACCGTGAGGCACGCGAGGAACTCGGGATCAAGGACCTCGAGTTGGAGTTCGTCACCTCGATGCAGCGGACGGGGCGCGGCGACCTGCCCGTCGACGAGCGGATCGACTTCTTCTTCACGACCCGGTCCTGGTCGGGAGATCCACGGATCGCCGAGCCGGAGAAGTGCGCAGAGATCGGCTGGTATCCGCTCGCCGCACTCCCCACACCCGTGGTGCCCCACGAGTTGCAGGTGTTGACTGAACTCACGAAGGGCCCCGTCCCTGCCTACACCAGCTTCGGCCTCTGACTCGCTCTCAGGCCGCGTCCCAGACGAGAGGATCACGATGACCGACCCGAAGACACCCCAGCCCGAGCCCAAGGCGGATGCGCCCGAACCAGACCCCGGCGGCGCCGACTCGCTCGACGACCCGAAGTACGGAGACACCCCGGGCGACCCGGTCCCGCGCGACCTCGACCCCGAGAACAACCCGGCCGTGGAGGACCAGGCACCGGACGAGATCAAGCAGCACGACGACAAGAAGCAGGAACCCGACGAGGGCCATTCCGGCGTCGACGCCCCGGGGGACGAACCTGCTGACACCTCCGCCCAGGAGGAGCCAGAGCCTCCGGCCTGAGCCAGTCATCCACAGGCGGACACCGACCCCGTTGCCTACGTCACGGTAACGACCGACGATCAAGGGCATGCAGAGACTCGGACCGCTCCTCGACGACCAACACGGCATCATCAGCCGGCAGCAGGTGCTCGAAGTCGGCCTGACCGAGAACGATCTGCGTCGGTTGATCCGGACACGCCATCTGGTGCTGGTGCATCCCGGCGTCTTCGCCCACCACGCCGGCCACTCGAGCCGCCCCGGCCACTTGTCCCCGCACCAACGGGCCTGGGCAGCTGTGCTCTATGCGTGGTCCTCGGAGATGTGCCACGCCTCGGAGGTCGGGCGCAACCGACGGCTCGGGGTGGCGCTGGCGCGACGACGGGCGTGGAGAGGCCTCGTGGGCTGTCGCCAGCCCGGCCGACGGAGCCTTACGTGACTCGGCGAGAGGCCGGTCGGCTCATCTTCACGACGATTTCGACGAGATCGTGGCGCGCGACGGACAGTTGTTCCACACCGGAGCGACCGTGAGCGGGGAATACTCGCAGTCCGCGTGGCGGAGCTCAGGAGCAGGCGGGCGCGGGGGGAAGCGCATCCGGGACGCCCATCGACGGCATCCCGAGGCCGACACCCGCCGGTGCCGCTGACCGGCCCTCCCAGGCGTCACCTGCCCGGGTGCGGCGTACCGCCTGCACCGCGTGGTCGGCGATCAGGTGGTGGGGAGCCGCCTGGGTGATCTCCACAGTCACCATGTCGCCGGGGCGGACACCCTCGGCACCTTCGGGGTTGAAGTGCACCAGCCGGTTGTCGCGGCCACGTCCCGAGAGCCGGTGCGTGGCGGAGTCCTTGCGCCCCTCGCCCTCGGCGACCATCAGCTCGAGGGTGCGCCCCACGAGCTGCTTGTTCTCCTGCCAGGCGATGTCGTTGACCAGAGCCACGAGCCGCTGGTAGCGATCGGCGACGACCTCGGGAGCGACCTGGGCCTCCAAGGTGGCGGCGGGCGTGCCGGGGCGCTTGGAATACTGGAAGGTGAACGCGCCGGAGAACCTGGCCCTGCGGACCACCTCAAGGGTGTCCTGGAAGTCTTCCTCGGTCTCGCCGGGGAAGCCGACGATGATGTCCGTGGTGATCGCGGCGTCGGGCATCGCGGCACGGACCCGATCGATGATGCCGAGGAACTTCTTCTGACGGTAGGACCGCTTCATGTCCTTGAGCACCTTGTCAGAGCCGGACTGCAACGGCATGTGCAGCTGCGGCATCACGTTGGCCGTCTCGGTCATCGCTTCGATGACGTCATCGGTGAACTCCGCAGGGTGGGGCGAGGTGAACCGCACCCGCTCCAGTCCCGCGATCTCCCCACACGCACGGAGCAGCTTCGAGAAGGCCTGCCGGTCGCCGAACTCCACGCCGTAGGCGTTCACGTTCTGGCCGAGCAGGGTGATCTCGGTGACGCCGTCGGCGACGAGCGCCTCGACTTCGGCAAGAATCTCGCCCGGACGACGGTCCTTCTCCTTGCCGCGCAGGGCGGGGACGATGCAGAACGTGCAGGTGTTGTTGCAGCCGACCGAGATGGAGACCCACGCGGCGTACGCCGAGTCCCGCTTGGTCGGCAGCGTGGAGGGGAACACCTCGAGCGACTCGAGGATCTCGACCTGGGCCTCCTGCTGCACCCGGGCGCGCTCGAGGAGCACAGGCAGGGATCCGATGTTGTGGGTGCCGAAGACGACGTCGACGTAGGGCGCCTTCTCGGTGATCGTGGACCGGTCCTTCTGCGCGAGGCACCCACCGACGGCGATCTGCATGTCGGGGTTCGCAGCCTTGATCGGCGCCAGGTGGGAGAGGTTGCCGTAGAGCTTGTTGTCGGCGTTCTCCCGAACGGCACAGGTGTTGAACACGACGACATCGGCCTGGGCATCCTCAGGGGCTGCGGCATAGCCGGCTTCCTCGAGGAGGCCGGTCAGCCGCTCGGAGTCGTGGACGTTCATCTGGCACCCGTAGGTGCGGACCTCATACGTGCGCGTCATAACGGGTCAAGGGTACGGCGCCCAACTCGTCGGCACCCAAACTCGGGCCGACCGGACCCATTGACCGGACCCATTGACCGACCCGACGGACAACAATTCGGTCTCGGTGATGGCCAACTCTGCCTCGCCTGTGGCCCGGGCCACAGCGATCCGGCTAGGTTACGCGCATGACCTCGCTGGAACAGACCTCCGCCGACGCCAGACCGGGTGAGCCACTCGTCGTGCTCGACGGCGTGAACAAGTGGTTCGGCAAGCTCCACGTGCTGCAGGACATCAACCTGTCGATCAAGCGTGGTGAGGTCGTCGTCGTCATCGGTCCCTCCGGCTCAGGCAAGTCGACGCTGTGCCGCGCGATCAACCGCCTCGAGACCATCGAGCAGGGCTCGATCAGCCTCGACGGGCAGCCCCTCCCGCAGGAGGGCAGGGCCCTGGCCAACCTGCGCGCCGACGTCGGGATGGTCTTCCAGAGCTTCAACCTCTTCGCCCACAAGACGATTCGGGAGAATGTCACGCTCGGTCCGATCAAGGTCCGCAAGAAGCGCAAGGCGGATGCCGACACCCGGGCCCGCGAGCTCCTCGAACGCGTGGGCATCGCCAAACAGGCCGACAAGTATCCCGCCCAGCTCTCCGGCGGCCAGCAGCAACGCGTGGCGATCGCCCGCGCCCTGGCCATGGATCCGAAGGTGATGCTCTTCGATGAGCCGACTTCGGCCCTCGACCCGGAGATGATCAAGGAAGTCCTCGACGTCATGGTCGACCTCGCCCAACAGGGGATGACGATGGTCGTGGTCACCCACGAGATGGGGTTCGCGCGCACGGCAGCCCACCGGGTCGTCTTCATGTCCGAGGGGGCAATCGTCGAGGAGAACACCCCGGAGGAGTTCTTCACCAACCCGCAGTCCGATCGCGCCAAGGACTTCCTCGGCAAGATCCTCAAGCACTGATCGCCCACACCGCACCACCGAGAAGGAGAAGCACATGCGATTCATCAGGAGCAAGGGAGCGGTGGCCGCCTTCGGTCTGGCTCTCAGCCTCTCGACCCTGGCCGGCTGCGGCGACGCAGGAAGCGACGACGAGGGCCGTGACGTCAAGGCGGACACGGATGCAGCAGAGTCCCTGCCCGACGGCAGCCGGATGAAGGAGATCGCCGACGCCGGGAAGATCAAGGTCGGCGTGAAGTTCGACCAGCCGGGACTCGGCTTCAAGACCGCGACCGATGACATCCCCACCGGCTTCGACGTCGAGGTCGCCAAGATCTTGGTCTCCAAGCTCGGCCTCGACCCCAGCGACCCGAGCCAGGTCCAGTGGGAAGAGACCGTGTCGGACAACCGGGAGCCGTTCCTGCAGAACGGCAAGGTCGACCTGGTGCTGGCGTCGTACTCAATCACTGACGACCGCCAGAAGGTCGTCGGACAGACCGGGCCGTACATGATCACCGGCCAGCAGCTGCTGGTGAAGTCCGACGCGGACGTCGAGAGCATCGACGACCTGAAGGGCAAGGAGATCTGCTCGGTCACCGGGTCCACCTCCATCGACCGGATCAACGAGCAGGGCGCCAAGGGCGTCGGCTTCGACTCCTACTCCGAGTGCGTCCAGAAGGTGCTCGACGGCACCGTCGAGGCGATGTCGACCGATGGCGCCATCCTGATGGGCTACGCCGCGGAGAACGAGGGCGAGCTCAAGGTCGTTGGCGATGAGTTCTCCGAGGAGAACATCGGCGTCGGCTACTCCAAGAAGGAGCCGGAGATGTGCCAGTGGATCAACGACACGCTCACGGAGGCCTTCGACGACGGCTCCTGGGCGGAGGCATTCGAAGTGACGCTCGGCAAGTCCGGGTCGGAGACGCCCGACCCTCCCGAGCTCAACGACTGCCCCTCGTCCTGACCGTTCGCTGAGGCAGCGGTGAGGGGTTCGGCGGAAACTCCGCCGAACCCCGCACCCCGCCGCTGACAGGAAGGAGTACGTCGCCAGTGGATGCCGTCCTCGACAATCTCGACCTCTACTTCAAGGCCTTCGGCTACACGGTCGCGCTCTTTCTCGTCTCGGGCGTCACCTCAATGATCCTGGGCACGCTGCTGGCCGCCTTCCGGGTCGGCCCGGTCCCGGTGCTGCGATGGGCGACCTCGGTCTATGTCACTCTGGTCCGGAACACCCCACTGGTCATCGTCTTCGCTGCCTTCTCCTTCATGGCCCCGATGCTGTGGGGGCCGTTGAACTTCAGGTGGCTCTCCGTCCACATCGGCGGGTTCGACTTCACGGCGTTCTTCGCAGCCGCCGTGGTGTCGCTGAGCCTCTACACTTCGTCGTTCGTCTGCGAGGCGCTGCGTTCCGGGGTCAACGCCGTCTCTGTGGGGCAGGCCGAGGCGGCGCGGGCGATCGGACTCCCCTTCAGCGGCGTGATGAGCCAGGTCGTGCTTCCCCAGGCGTTCCGCGCGTCGGTGCCCCCGCTGGCAAGCGTCCAGATAGCCCTGATCAAGAACACCTCGGTGGCCGCCGTCTTCGGCGTCGCGGAGGCCACCTCCCAGATGC
Organism: Nocardioides sp.; assembly: GCA_030452025.1. GTDB lineage: Bacteria > Actinomycetota > Actinomycetes > Propionibacteriales > Nocardioidaceae > Nocardioides. Next base: position 5,258 of record JAKDNC010000069.1, read on the forward strand.
GCAGCATCACCAACGACTTCAGCTCCCAGCGCACCGAGATCTTCATTGCGTTCGCGATCGGCTATGTCGTGATCGTGGAGGTCTTCTCGTTCTTCGCCGCCCGACTCGAGAGCCACTGGAGGGTTGCCCGATGAGCACCACCGTCCTCTACGAGGCTGCCGGCCCCAAGGCGCGCCTGCGACAACGCATCTACACAGCGGTGAGTGTGGTGGCGCTTCTCGCGATCGTCGTCTGGTTCTTCTGGCGCCTCAACGAGAGCAATCAACTGTCCTACGACAAGTGGGAAGCCTTCGTCACGCCCGACTACCTGCGGGTCATCCTGGTCGACGGCCTGCTCCGGACGCTGCAGATGGCGTTCTTCGCGATCATCTTCGCGGTCCTCTTCGGGGTTTTCTTCGGGATCGGCAAGCTCTCCGACCACGCTTGGGTCCGCTGGCCGAGTTGGCTCGTCGTCGAACTCTTTCGTGCGATCCCGGTGCTCCTGCTGATGGTGTTCACCTGGTACACCCTGGGCATCAAGGCAGAGAACTCCGCATTCTGGGCCGTGATCATCGCGCTGACCCTCTACAACGGCGCTGTCCTGGCCGAGGTGCTCCGCGCCGGCATCCTCGCCGTGCCCAACGGCCAGCGGGAGGCAGGCTACGCAATCGGCATGCGCAAGACCCAGGTGATGTCGATCGTGCTGCTGCCGCAAGCCGTGAAGATCATGATCCCGGCGATCATCAGCCAGTGCGTGGTGGCGCTGAAGGACACCGCCCTCGGCATCTACGTCGTGGCACCGGGACTGACCTATGTCGTCAAGCAGGTCTACCTTGAGTTCCACAACCGGGTTCCGGCGATCCTCGTGGTCGGAGCACTGTACGTCTTGGTCAACCTGCTCCTGACCGCGCTGGCCTCTTGGCTCCAGAAGCGTTATGTCAGGGAGAAGAAGCCGCTCGACACACCCCCCTTGGGCGACGTGCAGAGGCGCTAGGTCACGTACGGGGCTCGGTGCGAGCTGCCGCGTCGTGCGCTCACGCCCGGGGCGGCTTGGGGGTCACCCAGAGCTTGATCACGCCGTTGAAGCACTCGACGCCGTCCCTGGTGAGCGCCTTCACACGGACGTGAAGGTCGGGGTCGTCCCCGGTCCACTGCTCCTGGTCGGTCTCGGCGATAACCGTGATGTCGGAATCGGCCTTCGCGGTGTAGTTGACCTCCATCCCCTTGGGGATCCACCGCTTGTCCTTGCCGATGGTGACTTCGGCCAGAGCACCCATCGCTGCCTCGGCGCCGTTGCACAGGGCGATCGCGTGGACGGTCCCGATGTGGTTGTGCACCCCGCGACGCTTAGGGATCACCAGCTCGGCGTAGTTCGGTCGCAGCTCGACGAAGCGCGGCCGAATGGTCGCGAAGTACGGCGCTTTCTGGGAGAAGGCCAGCGAGAACCCCTTCTTGCCCATGGGGACGGCAGACATCTTGTTCCACATATCCAGGATCGAAGCCATGCAGCCAATACTACCGGTGGGTAACCGAAGGCGGGCGAGCGCCCGCGTCCGAGGTCACGATCTTGTGAACAGCGACTGCTCACCTTGCTCTGCCTACGGTTGCGTAAGTTACGGTGTCGCCGTGACGACCACACCTTCACAGTTGTATTCCGATGCGCCTGAACGCGCCCCCCGGGGTGGCGACGAACAGTCCCGGCTCGAGCAGTTCACCCTCGCACTCTTCATCCTGATTCCGTTCCTCGCGCTGATCGCCGCCGTACCCATCGCCTGGGGCGGCTGGCTGAGCTGGCTCGACATCGGCATCGCCGTGACGATGTACTGGATCGGGCTCTTCGGGATCACCGTCGGCTTCCACCGACTCTTCACCCATCGGTCCTTCAAGCCCAACCGGGGCGTGAAGATCGCACTCGCGCTCGCCGGGTCGATGGCCGTCCAGGGGCCGCTGGTCCGCTGGGTCGCCGACCATCGCAAGCACCACAAGTTCTCCGATCGCGACGGCGACCCGCACTCCCCGTGGAGGTACGGAAACAGCGTCGGCGCGCTGTCCAAGGGAATGTTCCACGCCCACGTTGGCTGGCTCTTCGACGAGGAGCAGACCCCTCAGCGCAAGTACGCCCCCGACCTGATGAAGGACAAGGATCTCGTCCGCATTTCTCGTGACTTCTGGGTCTGGACGCTGATTTCAGTTGCCATCCCGCCGGTCATCGGCGCTCTGGTCACGATGTCGTGGACCGGCGCCTTCACTGCCTTCTTCTGGGGCAGCCTGGTCCGGGTCGCGCTGCTCCACCACGTGACCTGGTCGATCAACTCGATCTGCCACACGATCGGCGACCGCCCGTTCGTCTCCCGCGACAAGTCCGCCAACGTCTGGTGGCTGGCCATCCCCTCCGGCGGCGAGGCTTGGCACAACCTCCATCACGCCGACCCGACCTGCGCGCGTCACGGCGTACGACCCGGACAGCTCGACGCGTCGGCGCGACTGATCTGGATGCTCGAGAAGCTCGGCTGGGTCCACGACGTGCGGTGGCCGGTCAAGGACCGGATCGAGGCCAAGCTGGTCGAGAACCAAGTGGCTGCCTGACCCTCGCGGCTGCGACGATGGCGCGATGCCCACGTCGAGCAATCCCCGCAAGGCCACCCCGCGCAGCCGGATGACCGCCGCCGAACGCCGCGAGCAGCTGATCACCACCGCCCGTGGGCTCTTCGCCGAGCGGGGATTCGACGGCGCCACCGTCGAGATGGTCGCGGCCCGGGCCGAGGTCTCCAAGCCCGTCGTCTACGAACACTTCGGCGGCAAGGAGGGCTTGTACGCCGTCGTGGTCGACCGCGAAGTCACCCACCTGCTCGCCATGATGCGCTCCGCGCTCACCAGCGGCACGTCGCGCACGCTGCTCGAGCAGGCCGCACTCACACTCCTCGACTACATCGAGGTGCAGCCGGACGGATTCCGGATCCTGGTGCGCGACTCCCCCATCGGCACCCGTGGCGTCAGCTTCCAATCGATCATCGGCGACACCGCCTCACGGGTGGAGGGGATCCTCGTCGACCAGTTCAAGAAGCGTGGGCTCGACGCCAACACCGCGCCGATGTACGCGCAGATGCTGGTGGGCATGGTCGGAACCACCGGCCAGTGGTGGATGGCCACGGACGGGAAACCGGCCAAGGAGGTGGTCGCCGCGCACGTGGTCAACATGGCGTGGAACGGGCTCAGCGGACTCGAGGAGGACCCGAGACTGGTCACCGGGGACTGAGAACCTCGACCCGATTCCCGGCGGCATCCCGGGTGTGAAAACGCTGGTGGCCTTCGAAGGTGTGGCGTTCGGTCCAGTCCACCTCGAAGCCGAGCTCCTCGAGCCGAGCGCCGACCGTCTCGAGCTCCCCCTCATCGTTGAGGAGCAGGGCCGGGTGCGCCTTCCGCGCCGGCATGAACGGATCCTCGACGCCGACGTGGATCTCGGCTGCCACGGCGCCGCGGTCGTCGTACGCACGAAACCAGCAGCCGCCACGGGCGGCGAGTGCCACGGGCTTGGCGACCTCGGTCATCCCGAGACCTTCGGCGTAGAACCGACGGGCGCCGCTCTCGGCGCCGGGCGGGCAGGAGACCTGCACGTGGTGGAGGCGCATCATGCTGCCTTCTGGGCCACGACGAAGATCCGGCGGAACGGGAGGAGCACGCCATTCCCCTCGTCCGGATAGGCCTCGCGCAGGCGGATGCGGAGCTCCTGTGCGAAGGCCTCACGCGTGCCCTCGTCGGGCAGGGCCTGCAGCGTCGGTCGGGCTCCGGTGCCACACACCCAGTCGAAGACGGCGTCCTGGCCCTGCAGGACATGGAGGTACGTCGTCTCCCAGGCGTCGACCTCCAGCCCGAGTGGCGCCAGGCGTCGGTAGTAGTCGACCGGGTCGTGAGAGCTGGGCACCGCAACATCGCCCAGGTGCGGCGCAAAGCGGGGCTCGGCGGCGAGCTCGGCGCGGATCGCATGGCTGGGCGCAGCGAAGTTTCCCGGGACCTGGAAGGCGAACCAACCTCCGGGGGCGACGCGTCCGACCAGGGGGTCGAGGAGCTCGAGGTGGTCGGGGATCCACTGGAGGGTGGCGTTGGAGAGGAGTACGTCGACCTGTCCCGGTTGGGTGGCCCAGTCGCGCAGGTCGCCGACCTCGAAGCTCACCCCGGAGTCAGCGGGGGCGGCGCCGATCATCTCGGCACTGTCGTCGATGCCGGCGATCCTGGCCGTCGGCCAGACCTCGGTCAGGGCGACGGTGAGGTTGCCTGGCCCACAACCCAGGTCCACGACCTCGCGCGGGGACTCCACGCGCACCCGTCGGAGAAGATCGAAGAATGGTCGCCCCCGCTGGTCGGAGTAGGCGAGATACTGCCTCGGATCCCAGGTGTGGTCCATCACGGCTCCTTCAGTGCAGAGTCTCTCGATATCAAGATAACGTCACTCTGCGTCACCTTTGTCTCGATGTCAAGATTCTCGACGGATCCGTTAGCATTGCGGCATGCACGATGAAGTGGACGAGCTGGTCGATGCCTGGACGCGCGAGCGCTCCGACCTCGACCTGACTCCGATCGAGGTGTTCAGCCGGATCAGTCGGCTTGCGCGCCACCTCGACCTGGCCCGTCGTACCGCCTTCGCTGACCACCACATCGAGCTCTGGGAGTTCGACGTACTCGCCGCCCTGCGCCGGGCGGGCGGGAGCTACGAGCTCTCCCCCGGGCGACTGATCAGGGAAACCCTGGTCACCTCCGGCACGATGACCAACCGCATCGACCGGCTCACCGCGCGCGGCCTCGTCGAGCGGTTACCCGACCCCAACGACCGACGCGGGGTCCTGGTCAAGCTCACCCCCGAGGGGCGCGAGGCCGTCGACGGCGCCTTCTCCGCACTGGTCGACGCCGAACGGGACTTGCTCGCCGACCTGCCCGCCAGCGATCGCACCCAGCTCGCTGCGTTGCTGCGCACGCTGATGATCCCGTTCAACTGACCGCCGAGTCGGCACGAGCTGACACCCGAGACCGCCGAGTCGGCACGAACTGACACCCGAGACCGCCGAGTCGACGTCGCGGACCTCGAGGTCGATCACCGTCCCGGCACCAGCGGTGACCCAACTACTCAATGGCCTCCGCAGCCTCGAGCCACTCCAGCTCCAGCTCGTCCTTCTCCCTGTGGAGCACGTCGAGCTGTGCACCAAGGTCCGCGAGCCTCTCGTAGTCCTGGGCATGTTCGGCGAGCTGCTCGTTGAGGCCCGCTTCCTGCTCGGCAAGTCTCGTCAAACGTCGGTCGATCCGGTCGATCACCTTCCGGGCGGCGCGCTCCTCGGCGCTGCCCGTCTTGGCCTTGGGCTGCCCGACGTCAGGTCGTGCCGACTCGCCGGGTCCTGGTGTCAGTTCGTGCCGACTCGGCGAGGTTGCGTGCATGTTCGTGCCGCCTCGGCGCGTCTTGGTGTCAGTTCGCGCCGACTCGGCGGGG
>JAKDNC010000070.1 GCA_030452025.1 Nocardioides sp.
CTTCATGCCCACCCCCCTCGACCGGCTCCTGGCCGAGACCGGGGGGGTGCCGGCGGTCAACCAGATCGAGGTGCATCCCTACTTCCGCCAGTCCGAGCTGCTCGCCTACGACGACCGGCACAGCATCGTGAACCAGGCGTGGTCCCCCATCGGCGGGATCACCTTCTATCGCGACTCCGGGCACACCAGCACCCTCGAGGAACCCACCATCGTCGAGATCGCCACCGCCCACGCCAAGACGCCGGCCCAGGTGATGCTCCGCTGGCATCTCCAGCAGGGCCGTCAGGTCATCCCCAAGTCCGTCACGCCCTCGCGGATCAAGGAGAACCTCGACGTCTTCGGCTTCGACCTCACCGACGATCAGCTGACCGCGATCGACCAGCTCGACACCGGCGTCCGCGGAGGACCGGAGCCCGAGGACGTCACCCTGGAGAAGTTCGGCAAGCCCATCCCCGAAGCCTGAGCCACTTATCCGCGACGGACGGACTTCATGGCCGTGTAGTCACCGTGTCGACCGTCCCAGAAGCCTGCGATGGCCTTGAAGTTGTGCAGTGGCCCGTTGTGGTGCAGGCAGCGTTGTGGCAACACGATCCGGATCCGGTTGCGACGCAGCTGCCACCGCGCGGTGTAGCCCCGGCAGGTGATCGGCCGTCCGCCGAACTCCAGGTTGGTGGCTCGCAGCAGGTTGGCCCTGGTCTTGCCTCGCGCAGAGCGCATCGCGAAGGCAAGGAACTGCACGCGGTCGCGCGGCCGTGGGTCCACAAGGATCGTCACGTTCGCCCGCTTCCTGGGCCGCAGCGCCCGGAATTTCACCGTGAGCACGATCCGGTGCCTGGCGTTGTTGATCTGCACGCTCCGGATGTCGCTCTGGGCCGACCTGGTGTCGACTCGATCCCGGATCCGGCCCGTGTCGGCCTGCGCGGGAGCCACCAGGCCGAGCACGACGAGAGCTGCAATGACAATCGAGACGAGGCGCATCACTCAAGGCTAGGGCGTCGAAACGCTCGCGGCACCGCCCGAACGAGGTAGCTCTGCACCCAGTGACCACCACTGGGGACAACGACCGCAGCGAGGACCGCCGGTTGACGCGCCTCGCGTTTGCAGCCGACGGCGTAGCGTCGAACCCATGAGCACTGCGCATCAGCCTGCACGACGAGTTCACTGACCATGGGCCATGCGATAGATGAGCATTGGCTCGCGTCGGTCCGCGCGCTGACCCCGCCCGCGACCAGGCGTGAGCTGCCCGAGGACGTCTCCCCGGACCTGCTGCTGCGGTGCTTCGAGGCGCAGCTCCAGGCGCGACACCTCGACTTCGCCGGACGCTGGTTGCAGGCACAGGGGGCGGGCTACTACACCATCGGGTCGGCCGGACACGAGAGCAACGCGGCCGTCGCACTGTCCCTCGAGCCAACCGACCCCGCGCTGCTGCACTATCGCTCCGGGGGCTTCTACGCCGCGCGGGCCGGCCAGGTGCCGGGCAGCTCGCCGGTCGACGACGTGCTCCGGTCGCTGACCACCTCGGTGCACGACCCGATCTCCGGGGGCCGACACAAGGTCTTCGGCAACCACGCGCTCTCGATCATTCCCCAGACCTCGACGATCGCCTCGCAGCTGCCCCGGGCCTTCGGCATCGGCTTCACGCTCGGCCTCGGCGGGCCGGCCACCCACTGGCCCGAGGACGCGATCGTGGTGTGCAGCTTCGGCGACGCCTCGGCCAACCACTCGACCGCCGCGGGGACGCTCAACGCCGCGGCGTGGTGCGCCCACCGCGGGGTGCCGCTTCCGCTGCTGCTGGTCTGCGAGGACAACGGCATCGGGATCAGCACCCGCACGCCGGGCGGCTGGATCGAGGAGAGCCTCTCCTCGCGTCCCTCGGTGCGCTATCTGCGCGCAGACGGTGACCAGCCCGTCGAGGCGCTGAGCGCCGCCCGCGAGCTGTCCGACTGGGTGCGCCGTGAGCGTCGGCCTGCAGTGCTGCACCTGAAGACCGTTCGATTCATGGGCCACGCCGGCTCCGACGCCGAGATGGCCTACCGCACGCGCACCGAGATCACCGCAGACCACGCACGGGACCCGCTGCTGGCCACGGCACGCGCCCTGGTCGAGCACGGCCTGTGCACCGTGGATGAGCTGCTCGAGGACTACGAATCGGTCCGAGGCCACGTCCTCGAGCGCGCCGAATCCGTCGCCAGCGAGCCACGGCTGCGCACCAGCGACGAGGTGCGCGCTCCGCTGACCCGACAGCGTCCCGGCCACATCGACGCTGCCGCCACGAGGATCGCCCACGGCAGTGCCGACGATCCGCGCCTGCCCGCCACCGGGGAGCCGGTGACGCTGGCTCAGGCGATCAACGCGGTCCTGGTGGAGACCATGGCTGCGGTGCCCGAGACAGCGGTCTTCGGCGAGGACGTGGCGGTCAAGGGCGGGGGGTACGGCGTGACCCGCGGTCTGCGCAAGAAGTTCGGCGGCAAGAGGGTGCTCGACACGCTGCTGGACGAGCAGACCATCATCGGGACCGCGCTCGGGATGTCTGTCAGCGGCTGGATGCCCGTCCCCGAGATCCAGTATCTCGCCTATGTCCACAACGCGCTCGACCAGTTGCGCGGAGAAGGCGCGACGCAGGCCTTCTTCTCCAACGGCCAGTTCGAGAATCCGATGGTCGTCCGAGTCGCCGGACTCGCCTATCAGAAGGGCTTCGGGGGCCACTTCCACAACGACAACTCCGTCGCCGCACTGCGCGACATCCCCGGCCTCGTGCTCGCCACCCCCTCCGACGCAGACGACGCGATCACGCTCCTTCGCGAGTGCGTCGCCCTGGCCCAGGGCGAAGGACGCGTGTGCGTCTTCCTGGAGCCGATCGCGCTCTACCACGAGAAGGACCTGCACGAACCCGGTGACGGGCTAGCGCTGGGCAGATACGCCCCGCATCCCGGTCGGCTCCCGACCCTGATGCGAGCCCGGCGCCACGGCACCGGCAGCGACCTGCTGCTGGTGAGCTTCGGCAACGGCGTCCGGATGAGCCGACGCGTCGCCACACGCCTGGCCGAGTCGGGCATCGAAGCATCCGTGCTGGACCTGCGCTGGCTCACCCCCCTCCCCCTCTCTGACCTGGTCGCCGCAGCCGGCGAAGCCAGAGCAGTCCTGGTGGTCGACGAGACCCGCGCCAGTGGCGGTGTCTCGGAGTCGATCCTCACCGCACTCGTCGACGCCGGAGTCGACACCCCGGTGCGGCGAGTCACCAGTGACGACACCTTCATCCCGCTCGGCCCCGCAGCAAACACCGTGCTCCTCGACGAGGAACAGATCCAACACGCAGCCGAGCAACTCTTCATGACGACCCGTGCAGCCACCGGTGGGCAACCATGACCAGCACGTCGACCACGATCCCCGCCGGCGAGGCGACCGCAACCCCACTCCGCAGGGACTCTCCTTCCGATGGTCAAGTAGCCGGCGAATCGCGCAACCGGGACCCCTCCCCCGCAGTGGGCGAGGGGTCCTGCATCACTGCACCGAGGTGCCTGTCTAGGCTCGGATCGACTCGTCGAAAGGATCACCTGTGGAGTTGATTGCTTCTCTACCTGCCGACACTCCCCTGCAGGATGTGGGCGCGTGGGCACGGCGGGTGGAGGCGCTGGGCTTCGACACGCTCCACGTGTCCGAGACGGTGAACGATCCGTTCGTGACCAGCACGCTGGCGCTCGAGCAAACCCAGCGGTTGGTCGTCCGCACGAGCATGGTGGTCGCGTTCCCGCGCAGCCCGATGGTCTCTGCCTACTCGGCATGGAGCCTGTCCCGCTTCTCGGGCGGCAGTTTCGAGCTGGGGGTCGCCTCACAGGTGCGGGGCAACATCGTCGGCCGATACTCCGCGCCCTGGGTCGAGCCGGTCAGTCAGCTGCGCGACTACATCGCCTCCCTGCGCGCGATCTTCGCGTCGTTCCAGGAGGGCGTCCCGCTCGTCCATGATGGGCCGCACTATCGCTTCGATCGGCTGCAGCCATACTTCAACCCAGGCCCGCTGGAGCATCCGGCCCCGTCCATCTGGAGTGGCGGGGTCAATGAGCGCATGTGCACCCTTGGAGGCGAGGTGTCGGACGGATTCGTCTGCCACCCGACCGCCTCCCATCCCAACTTCCTGGATCGGCGAGTGCTGCCGGCGATCGAGAAGGGGGTTGACCAGTCTGGTCGAGGCGACGGCGGCCCGCGGGTCGTCGTGGCAGCCAAGCGGTTGGCGGGTCGCACGACCGACGACGTGGCACGGGCACGGGACGCCTACCGGCCCGACCTCGCCTTCCTCTACAGCACCCCGGCCTATTCGCGACAGCTGGAGCTGCTCGGCTTCTCCGACCTGGCCGCCCGACTGAGCGCCCACGCCAAGGCGAAGAACTGGGCCGGGCTCGCCGACTGCCTGACCGACGAGCTCATCCAACAGCTCATCCCTTCAGGGACGTACGCCGACCTACCGCTGGTTCTAGAGCGCTGGTACGCGGGTCGCTGCGACGGTCTGATCCTGAACGTCCCCACCGAGAGGGGCCGCCGCGACGCCCACCTGCGCGACCTGGTCGAGGCAGTCCGCGACATCGCGACGCGTTGAGACGGAAGGCCGGGTTCACTCGTTGAGCGGGAAGGTCTGCCCCACCCACGATCGTCTGGGTTAGCCTGCGAGGTCCGTGACATCCCACTTGACGAGGAGACCCCCATGACCGGAACGATCGTCGTCGGAGTGGATGACAGCGAGACCGCAGCCCTCGCAGCCATGAAGGCCGCCGAGCTGGCAAAGGCCCTGGGCGCGGAGCTCTGCGTGTTGACGGCCTACGGCAAGTTCGAGGCGGAAACCATCGCCACCGGTGGCGAGAAGTTCTTCATCACGAACGCCGACAGTGCGAAGTCCACGGGGCAGCGGAGCGTAATGGCGCTACGCAAAAACTCTCCCGACGTGACTATCAAGCTCCAAGCATCCGAGGGGAAACCCGGGGATGCCTTGGTCAAGGCTGCGGATCAACTCGATGCCGACCTCATCGTCGTCGGCAACAAGCGAGTCCAGGGGTTCGCGCGAGTGCTCGGCAGCATCGCCCGCGACGTGGCAGCCCACGCAAGCTGCGACGTGTACGTCGCCCACACCCACAGCAAGTGACTGCATCTGATTGAGCCGGTCGAGCCACCCAGGGACTCCCTCGCCCGAACGGGCTGAGGGGGTCTCTGCATTTCAGCGACTCACTTCTCGCCGATGTGGTGGGCAACCATGTTGCCGAGTTCCTCGACCGCGTCGACGAACGCCTGGGTGTCGGTGCCCTTGAATTCGAGGACGGCGAGCGGCGCCGGCCTCGACGGCAGGCCCATCACCAAGCCGCACACCGAGGCAGTCGTGGCGCGCTCGTCGAGACGATCCTCGGCCAGTGACTCGGGCACCTGCGCCAGGTTTCGCCGGTCGAGTAGGCCGCGCCAGCGACGGTATCGAGACCATCTCTCCCAGGAGGCGTCGCCAGTCCGCCAGCTCTCCCCAATTCGAAGCATTCGCGAGGACCCTGACAGGTCCACAGCGAAATCATGAGAGCGACGCGCCGACCTCCTGCGCGAACACCAGAAACTGTTGGGTGCCCCGGCAGCGAGGCCAGGCACTTGCGGATGAGAGCGCGGGCCGGTCACCGTCACCCCCCTCCTCCGCAAGCCCCGCCTGCAGTTGCGTGCGCTCCGGCAGCGCGCTCGGCAAAACCACCGAACCCGTGCTCGTGCAGGAGTCTGGACCACAGAGCATCGACAGCGCGTTCATTCCTTCGGCGACACCCGCCGGTCCCCGGCCAGGGAGCAGCCCCCGAGCGCCAGGGCTGTGACCTCCCCCAGCACGACGCCCGGAGCGGGACGCGCCTTCGCCGCCGGTCGGCGTACGTCGGGGACCGTGGAGTTGATCGCGGCCTCGACTCGTGCGCGCATCGGCGCCGACCCTCGCCAGTAGAGCGTCCACAGGGCCTGCTTCAGGCTCCCCTCGTCCAGCTCAGCGAGCTTGTCGAAGAAACTGCTTCTTGTTCAGCCGCTCGTCCGCCATCTGGCGCACACTACCGAACCACCCAGGCGGGGTCTGAGCCCGTGGATGGCCCTCGGGGAGGTGTTGTGACGCATCAGCCGCGAGGGACCAACTGGGACGTACGACGCGGCCCTGGGCGGTGACTCGCCCTTCCGGAGTGGAGCGAACCCCGCACCATCGGGGGGTGAGGCGCGGGGTCGGCTCCCGAGAACTAACACGCCCAGCCGGGTCTCGGGTCCCGGCTGGGCGTAGCACCAATCATGCCTCACCGTCCCGAGCGTGTCTTGAGAATGCGGGAAACTCCTCACGAGGCGGGTTGTCAAGGCTCGCCCGAAGCGCGCGAATGACAGACACTGGCTACCCAAGGCTTCGGGTGACTCCGTCGACGGCCTGAAGACCGTCCAGCCTTCCCGCACTTCCCGCACTTCCAGCACAGGAGATCACCCATGACCCACGGATCCGGCCCCCTCGACCGCGACGCCTGCCTGGCCCTGGACGCGCAGGACCCGCTGGCGTGGGTGCGCGAGGAGTTCGAGCTGCCGGCCGGGACCATCTATTTGGACGGCAACTCCCTGGGCCCACTCCCCTCGGCCGCCCCGGCCAGGGTCCAGGAGGTGGTCACCCAGGAGTGGGGCGCCGGTCTGATCCGCAGCTGGAACGACGCCGGCTGGTTCGACAAGCCGCGCACCATCGGCGACCGGATCGCCCCGCTGATCGGCGCATCGGCCGGGACCGTGGTGGTCGGCGACACGACGTCGGTCAACCTGTTCAAGGCCCTCGTGGCCGCGCTGCGGATGCGCCCCGAGCGGGACGTGATCGTCTCCGAGGCTGGAAACTTTCCCACCGACCTCTACATGATCCAGGGCGCCTCGGAGCTGATCGGCGGCTACGAGCAGCGCCTGATCGGCGACTCGGGACCGGAGCTGGTCGACGTACTCGACGAACGGGTGGCCGTCGTGGTCCTCTCCCAGGTCGACTACCGCACCGGGCGGATGCACGCCATGGCCGAGGTGACCCGCCAGGCCCACGACGTCGGGGCGCTGGTGATCTGGGACCTCTGCCACAGCGCAGGCGCCCTGCCGCTCTCGCGCGAGGACTGCGAGGCGGCCTTCGCGATCGGCTGCACCTACAAGTACCTCAACGGCGGCCCCGGAGCTCCCGCGTTCGTCCACGTCGCATCGCGCCACCAGGGCGTCGCCCGCCAGCCGCTGACCGGGTGGCACGGACACCAGGACCCGTTCGCCTTCACCCCCGACTACAAGCCGGCCGAGGGAATCTCGCACTTCATCATTTCCACGCCACCGGTGCTGTCCTACGCGCCCCTGGAGTCCAGCCTGGACATCTGGGAGAAGGTCTCCCTCGACCAGGTGCGGACGAAGAGCCTTGCGCTCTCGGGTCTCTTCATCGACCTCGTCGACGCCTGGCTTGGCGACCACGTGGAGGTGGTGACCCCCCGCGAGGCTGGGCAGCGCGGGAGCCAGGTCTCCCTGCGCCACCCGCAGGGCTATGCAGTGGTGCAGGCACTCATCGAGGCCGGCGTCATCGGGGACTTCCGGGCACCGGACCTGATGCGATTCGGATTCACCCCGCTCTACCTCGGCCACACCGAGGTCCACGACGCCGTCGCCACCCTGCGCAGGATTCTGGGCGAAGGCACCTGGGAGGACCAGCGGTTCCACGAGCGGGCCAAGGTCACCTGAGCATCAACGGCATCGCCGCACTGGCGATCACCCGTTGGCACTCACGGGTGTTGAGGCGGCAGTGCTTGAAGTCGTGATCCGTGGACTTGCGGGTGAAATCGATTAAGCCGATCAACCCCTGAGACGTTAACTTTCCGGCTTTCCCCATTGATGTCTGGGGACACGGTGACCGGTGGGCAAGACGCGCACGGGGCGTGGCTCTATGTTCGGAAGTCGACCAAGACAAACCGGACAGAAGAGGGTCACGCTCCCGTGCGCGTCACTGCTCTATGCAAGCGCCTGCTCGATCTCGACGGGATCGGCGTCACGAGGGTCGACTTCGCCGGCGGTGTGCTGGTCGCCGACGTCGGGCTGCGACGACGCCTGCTGGCGTGTCCGCGGTGTGATTTCACCACGCGGACGCGCTGTGAGACCGGCCCGTGCACTCGCGGAGGCGCGGCCCGGACCTTGGCCGGCCCAGGTCAGCGTGCGTGCGGTCCTGCGGCGGCTGCGTTGCCCCACCCACGGGGTGGTCACCGAGGACGTGCCATTCGCCCGGACCGGGGCACGGTTCACCGCCGACTTCGAGGACTTGATCGCGTATCTGGCCACCAAGACCGACAAGACCACGACCACCCCGGCTGCAACGCATCGACTGGGACACCGTGGGCCGGATCTGTGGACGAGTGGTCGCCGACGACCTGGACCCGGCCCGCCTGGACGGGTTGGTCGCCATCGGGGTCGACGAGGTGAGCTGGCGCCGCAGACACCGGCACCTCACCCTGCTCACCCGACCACACCGGGAAAAAGATCGTGTGGGGCGCCAAAGGCAAGGACGCCGCCCCCTCGATGAGTGCTTCGCCGACATCAGTGCCGAACGGGCCGACCGGGCCGACCGGCTGCAAGCGATCAGCATGGACATGGGTGCGGCGTTCAACAAGTCCGCCCCAAGAGAACGGGTGAACGCGACCCGCTGCATCGACCCCTACGACTGCGTCCAGTTGGTCGCCGAGGCCCTCGACGTGGAACGGCGCAAGGCCTGGAACTAGCTGCGGCAACTGCCCGACCAGCAGGCCGCGCCACGACGTAGGGTGCCCGCTGGGACGTCCCGAGAACCTCTCAGAGGACCAGCAAGCCACCCTGCGCAAGCCTGCCGACGGCCTCGACCCACCTCGGACCGCTGTGCTCGGTGGCCAGCAGCTTGGAGCGAGTGCCGCTACGTTCAGTGACACGGTCCTCGGTGCGCTCGTAACGCTCGGCACCGATCACTCCGCGGCTTCGAACTCGAAAGCCTCTTGCAGGACGGTGCGGACCGATTCACGGATCATGTCGATGCCACCCCCAGTACGGAACGCGTCAAGCAACTCGGACAAGGCAGACCAAGACAAGGCCATCGGTGGTTCTCCTTCAGTGCGTGACTTGGTCGTTTCACACCGAAGGTCCTACCGATGGTCACCTACGTCACGCAGCCCCGCCGTTGGACCTCGAACCCCACCACTCCCAGGGACTCCCCTGGACCATGGCCCGGGTGTGCGCGTTCATCGCGGCGTCGTTGGTGACGTCGTCGCGGAAATCCACGTCGCGGCGCAACCCCGACCAAGCAGGAACTCCGAGCTCGACTGCGCCGCCGGCCCGGTGGGCCTGCAGTGACCCCCCGCCGTACGCCGGCCGCAGCGGCACCCCGGCACGCGAAGTCAGCAGCGTGGTCCCGGTCCCGGGCCGGTCTGCCACGCACCCAGACTCCACACCGGCGGCCCGGCCAAGGGCCATGTCCAGCTCGGATGCCCGCAGATAAGGCAGATCCCCGGGCAGCACAGCCAGATGACGCGACGCTGATCGGCTACGGACCACGTCCGCACCGAACCCGATCGAGCCGTTGAGCCCCGACCGATCGCTCACGACCACGCTCGTCCCCGACATCGTGAAGACCTCAACATCGGCATCGGTGTCACACACCACCACGACACCCGCGACCAGAGAGGCCTGACGGACCGCATCCAAGGTGTCGCGCGCCATCGCGATCGCAAGCCGACGCCGCTCCCCCGGATCGCCGCCAAGGCGACTCTTGGCCCGATGGGTGTCCTTCAACGGGACAACCACCCACCACATTGGGTTCGTGCCCATGCTCAGCGGCCGAGCCCGACCACGGCGATCCCGGACCGGACCTTGTGTCGCTTGTTGATCGAGATCAGCACGGCGGTCAGCGGCTCCAGCTGACGAGCCAACCGAAGCGCACCGGCATCGATGCCGTCCTTGCCAGTGATGATCCGGGCCAACTCCATGACCTGTCCTTTGCCCTCGGCATCGTCACCGCAGACCAGGACGTCCTCGTGCTCGAGCAGGTCCTCCTCACCGATCAGGCTGACCGCCGAGAGATGGTGAAAGGCGCCCACGACCACGGCATCTGGCACCAGCCCCTGAGCGATCTCAGCAGCCGAGGTGGGACCAAGATCCAGACCAAAGGGCCCGCCCTTGTCGAAGCCGAGCGGATTCACGCAGCTGATCACGACCTTCCCCGACAACTGAGGCGCCAGAGACCCGACCAGCTCGTCGTGCCCCTTGTGGGGGACCGCCAGCAGCACCAGGTCGGCAACCTCAACTGCCTTGGTGTTCTCCGCCCCATTGACCGAACCGGCGCCGGTGACCCGGTCAGCCAGTTCGGTGGCCGCCTCGACGGCCCGCTCATCCGAGCGTGATCCCAAGATCACCGCGTGGCCACCCTTGGCAAACCGATAACCCAGCCCCTTGCCCTGGGGACCAGTGCCCCCAATGATCGCAATCGTGCTCATGCTCTCTCTCCTTCAGACGTGTGACTTCAGAGGTTGACGGTGAGCGGCAACTGCCCACGCATGGCGCCGTCCTGCGGAACCTCTCCATAGGTGGTGCCCCGCTGGCGGGCAGGGCGCCCGATCCCAGTGGCGAGTTCGGTGAGCTCCTCGACGGTTTTGGCGGAGCCGTGCTCGGAGCCGGCCATGCGGG
>JAKDNC010000754.1 GCA_030452025.1 Nocardioides sp.
GGGTGACCTCGTCGGCCTCGAACTTCATCCGGGCGCCGCGGCCGTAGCCCAGCCGCCGGCGAGCCAGGGAGTCGGCGATCTCCGACGTGGTCACCTCGACGTGGGCCGGGAGCCCCTCAAGGATTGCGACAAGGGACGGTCCATGGGACTCGCCCGCAGTGAGCCAACGAAGCATGGGCGCAGTCTTTCACGCGATGCACGCGGTTGGTTCAGCCCTGTCCCCCGGCGAGATACCCGGCGAGATACCCGGCGACGTCGGCGCCCCACAGGATGCCGACGACGGCGCCGAGGAGCATGAACGGGCCGAAGGGCACCTTGCGGTCAGTGGTGATCTTCAGCAGCCGCAGCGGAATCCAGCCGACGGCGCCCAGCACGAACGCCGCGTAGAGCCCCACCAGCAGCTCACCCCAACCCAGGTGGCCCAGCGCCAGCCCGAGGCCCCCGGAGAGCCGCACGTCGCCGTAACCCATCCCCCGGGTGAACCGCCACAGGAACCAGAACAGTCCCCCTGCGCAGGCCCAGCCGATCGCTGCCCACCTCAACACGGTCAGGTCCCCGGTGAGGACGGTGACGACCAGGACCCCGGCGATCACCAGGAGGTACGACGGCGCAATCAGCCGGGTGGGCAGAAGTCTCGCCTTGAAGTCGACGAATCCGAGCGCCACGCCAATGGGGACCAGTGGGATCAGGAACAACAAGGACCAGGACCAGCCGGTGCCGAGCCCGATCAGTCCGGCCGCGAGTGCAGCCCAGGCTGCGGACTTGGGGGCCAGGCCCGGAGTCTTTGCCAAGTCGGCGTACAGCGGCTTGGGGGGCTTGGGCGGCTGCGCCTGGCCCTGCGTGAGTGCCGGCTCCGGCAGCCGGACCACCAGTCGGGGGACGAGCCAGCCGCCGAGGGCGCCGACGACGGCACACGCAGCGGCGGTGGCCACGTGAGCGCCCCAGTCCATGGTCGGTGAGCCTAGGGCCTTCCGGCCCGAGACGCCCGGCGACCTCCACAGGGGTTGGCCAGTCGCTCGGCTCCGAACCGGCCCGGGACGTTCTGCACTCCGGTCGCCCCCCACAACCGCAACGCAGGACGTTGCCGGCTGGAGACCGGAGGCAACGAAACGCCGATGAGACGGATCAGCGGGCGAGGGCGGCCTCGCCCGCGGCTCGCATCTCGGCCAGCGGAGCTGTCTCGCCGGTGAACATCTCGAACTGCAGCGCCGCCTGGTGAACCAGCAGGTCCAGCCCGCCAACGAGCACCCGATCGGCGCCGACCACAGAGGCTGCCAGCGGTGTCGGCCAGGGGGCGTAGAGCGCATCGAAGACGACCGGGACCTGGGTGCATCTCGAGATCAGCGACAAGGTCTGCGCATCGGCCGGGACCGTCGAGGCGACCAGGTCGCCGGTGATCAGGTCGCCGGTGGTCTGGTCATTCCCGAGGCTGCCGATCTCGACCCGCGGAGCCGAGGGGTGTGCCGCGATCACCCGCCGGGTCTCTTCCGCACGCGCGGGCGAGCGCGCCAGCAGACGCAGCGTCTCGACGCCGAGCTCACACAGCGCCAGCCCGATGGAGGCAGCCGTGGCACCGCCACCGAGGATGGTCGCCGAGACCAGCCGCCCGTCGTACCGCTCCCGGATCGCGGCCATCGCACCTGGGATGTCGGTGTTGTCGGCCCGGCGCCGCCCGCCGTCGAGGACCACCGTGTTGGCCGCACCGGCCATCCGAGCCCGCTCCGACACCTCGTCGACCAGCTCCATCACCGACCGCTTGAGCGGCATCGTCAGGGACAGCCCCCGCCACGACTCGTCGCACCCGTCGAGGAAGGCACCCAGCGCCGACGCGTCGACGCGGTGGGCGGTGTAGGTCCAGTCGAGGCCGAGCTCGGCGTAGCCAGCCTGGTGCAGCGTCGGTGAGAGCGAGTGGTCGATCGGATCGCCGAGGACTGCACACCTGCGCCCGGTCCCCGCTCCTGTCA
>JAKDNC010000755.1 GCA_030452025.1 Nocardioides sp.
CTGTCGATGATCCGGGTCGCGGTCACGCCGGCCGCGTTGCATCCGAAGCCCATCATCATCGTCAACGACTGCTTGCCGTGTGCCCCTGCCTTGGCGTAGAGCCGATCGAGGTTGAACGCGACGCGAGGGAGGTAGCCGAAGTCCTCCAGGAGGGTGAACAGGGGAAAGAAGATCGCCATCGGCGGGAGCATCACGGCAATCACCCAGGCAGTTCCCAAGTAGACCCCGTCGACAAGCAGCCCGGTCAGCCACGTCGGAGCCCCGACCTCCACGAAACCCGACCGGAGCCAGCCGTGGCCCTTGTCCGCGAGCAGGGTGTAGAGAAGGTCCGAGGGCAGCGCCGCACCCGTGATGGTGAACCAGAACACCGCGTAGAAGAGCCCTCCCATCACCACGAAACCCCAGATTCGATGGGTGAGCGCACGATCGAGCACTTGGTCGAGAGTCGGGCGCCCCGGATTCCGGTCCGAGGACACGGTGTCTCGTGCGATTCTCTCGGCGTCTTCGTGGACGGCTTCCACCACGGCGTCGCCGAGGTCAGCGGGAAGATCCCGGCGCAGTCGTGCCGCCGTGGCCAGGATCGTTCCGGTGCTCATGACGCGCGGGCCGTGTGCGACCGGACCAGGTCCGCCAGGCTCCCGTCGCGCACGGCACGCTCGGTGCTCGGGTCCCCCTCGAGCAGACGCATCGCGACCCATCGCACGTTGGCCAGGCCCGGGTACTCCTCCAAGAGCATCCCCGTCAGCTGATCAACCGCGCGGGCCATCGGCGCAGGCAGGCGCTGTCGCCGTGGATGACGGGGACCGATCCCAGCTCCGGAGGACATCTCGGCAACGTGTTCGACCAACGACGAGACGCCGTCGCCCCTTCGCGCAGACATCGGCACCACCGGCACCCCGAGCTCCCTCGTCAGGTGGCGGACGTCGACCTCGATCCGGTGCCGGCGTGCCTCGTCCATCAGGTTCAACGCCACCACCACCCTGCCGGTGACCTGGAGGACCTGCAGAGCGAGGTTGAGATTGCGACCGAGCCGGGTCGCATCCATCACCACCACGACCACGTCGGGATCCCCGAAGAGCACGAAGTCACGGGCGACATCCTCGTCGCGGGTGCTCGAGAGCAGCGAGTAGGTGCCCGGCAGGTCGACCAACTTGAAGGCGCGGCCGTCGAAGCCGAACGCTCCCTCGGCACGCGAGACCGTCGTGCCCGGCCAGTTGCCGACATGCTGGCGCATCCCGGTCAAGGCGTTGAACACGGTGCTCTTCCCGGTGTTGGGGTTGCCGGCCAGTGCCACCACTGCGTCGCACCCCCCCGGATCCACGCCGAGCTTCCGGAGATTGGTGACGTTGTGGAACGCGCAGGTCCCGCATGCTGCGGGTGCCTGGCCCGGTGAATCCGGCGGTGAGGCTGACGGAGTGGGAAGGTCGACGCTCACCGCTCCGCCCTCTGCACGATGTGGACACCACGGGCCTGGGCACGACGCAGGGCGATGACCGAGCCGCAGACCAGGTAGGCGGTCGGATCCCCGAGTGGGCTGGTCCCCTCGGCGACCACCTCGACGCCGGGAAGCAGACCGAGATCCATCAGTCGGCGCCTCTCGGGTCCTTGCGCATCGATGCTCGTCACCACGCCCCGACCTGCGTGAGGCAGCTCGTCGAGGGTCATCACGTCGCCCGGGCGCTCACCCTGGATCAGGTTGACCAGGGCAGAACTCAACCGCACCTTCTGGTCTCCGATCCGGACCCACATGGGTCCGACCTCCGAGGTGCGCCGCTCCACCTGGAGGACGACACCGGGACGGATCCCGAACTCGGCGAGGTCCCTCAGGGCGCCGCTGTCGGAGTCGTAGACCCGTTGCACCAAGAAGAGGTCGCCGGGACGGCTGCGGGCCAGCGGGGCCTCCCCGTGCTCCTGGTGACTGAAGAACTCCCTGGGGATCGGATCGCCGTGCGGGT
>JAKDNC010000756.1 GCA_030452025.1 Nocardioides sp.
CCTGGTGGCCTCCTCCCCCGTCGTCTCCGGCTCGGAGACCGCCCTGTTCACCAACGCCGACTGGTCCTGGTTCCCGCTCTCCAACCCGGGACTGATCTCGATCCCGCTCGGATTCTTCTTCGGATGGCTCGGGACCGTCCTGTCCAAGGAGACCGAGTCCGCGGCGGCGTACGACGAGCTCGAGGTGCGCGCTCTGACGGGGGCGGGCGCGATCACGGCCGAAAAGGACTGACCCGGGGTCACCCTCCGGCCCATTTGCCGGAGGGTGACCCTCGTCGCATCGGCCGATCCGTCCTAGTCTGAAGGCAGGCCGGAAGACACAGACGCAATCGAACCAGGAGTGAACGTGAGCGACAGTTCCCAGACCTTGTCCAATCTCATGCACGAGGAGCGTCGTTTCCCGCCGCCGGCCAAGCTGGCAGCGAACGCGAACGTGACGGCGGAGGCCTACGACAGGGCCGCCAACGACTTCGAGGGCTTCTGGGCCGAGCAGGCTGAGCGGCTCACCTGGGGCCAGAAGTGGGACCGCGTCCTCGACTGGGACAACCCGCCTTTCGCGAAGTGGTTCGTCGGCGGCACGATCAACGCCGCGGTGAACTGCGTGGACCGCCACGTGGATGCGGGGAACGGAGACCGGGTCGCGATCCACTTCGTCGGCGAGCCTGCAGAAGACGCCCGTGACTACACCTATGCGCAACTCAAGGACGAGGTCTGCAAGGCGACCAACGCCCTGATCGAGCTCGGCGTGCAGAAGGGCGACCGGGTCGCGATCTACATGCCGATGATCCCCGAGACCGTGGTCACGATGCTGGCCTGCGCCCGGCTCGGCGCCCCACACACGGTGGTCTTCGGCGGCTTCTCCGCAGACGCGCTCGCCTCCCGGATCATCGACTGCGGCGCCAAGGTCGTGGTGACCTCCGACGGCGGCTACCGCCGCGGTGCACCCTCCGCGTTGAAGCCCGCGGTCGACGAGGCCGTGACCAAGGTGGCCGACAGTGGTGAGGGCGGCGTGGAGCACGTGCTCGTGGTCCGTCGTACCGGCCAGGACGACATCGACTGGAACGACCACGTCGACGTCTGGTGGCACGACGTCGTAGAGAAGCAGTCGCCCCAGCACGAGGCCGAGATGCACGACTCCGAGCACCCGCTCTACGTCATGTACACCTCCGGCACGACCGGGAACCCCAAGGGGATCCTGCACACGACGGGCGGCTACCTGGTCGGCACGTCGTACACCCACTGGGGTGTTTTCGACCTGAAGCCGGAGACCGACGTCTACTGGTGCACCGCCGACGTCGGGTGGGTGACCGGGCACTCCTACATGGTCTACGGACCGCTCGCGAACGGCGCCACGCAGGTGCTCTACGAAGGCACCCCGGACACACCGAACAAGGGCCGCTGGTGGGAGATCGTCGAGAAGTACGGCGTCACGATTTTCTACACCGCGCCGACGGCGATCCGGACCTTCATGAAGTGGGGCGACGAGATCCCCGCCGAGTACGACCTGTCCTCGGTGCGCGTGCTCGGCTCGGTCGGTGAGCCGATCAACCCGGAGGCCTACGTCTGGTATCGGGAGAACATCGGCGGCAGTGATGTCCCCGTGGTCGACACCTGGTGGCAGACCGAGACCGGCCAGATCATGATCTCCCCGCTGCCCGGGGTCACCGAGGCCAAGCCCGGATCGGCGATGCGGGCGCTGCCCGGGGTCGACGCCGACGTAGTCAACGACCAGGGTGAGTCGGTGCCTGACGGCTCCGGTGGCTTCCTGATCCTGCGCAAGCCGTGGCCGGCGATGCTGCGCACCATCTGGGGCGACGACCAGCGGTTCATCGACACCTACTGGTCCCGCTGGCCCGATGTCTACTTCGCCGGCGACGGCGCCAAGAAGGACGAGGACGGCGACATCTGGGTCCTCGGCCGCGTCGACGACGTGATGAACGTGTCGGGCCACCG
>JAKDNC010000757.1 GCA_030452025.1 Nocardioides sp.
TGCCCCGCGGCGCCGACGCCGAGTTGTTCGTGGTCGGCGCCGAACTCGAAGGCAAGAACGTCCTCTTTCTGGTCGAGTCGCGCAGCGAGGGCCTCCTCGTCGAGGGCGACCCCGCGATGGGTCTTCGCGCGTCCAGCCTGGCCAAGGTCAGTCTCGAGGGCGTACGGGTCACCAAGGACGCGATCCTCGGCGAGACCGACGGTACGACGTACCTCGAGGCGGTCCGCCTCTCTCGCCTCGCGTGGTGCGCGCTGGCCATCGGCACCGGGCAGGCGGTGCTCGACTACGTCACCACCTATGTCAACGAACGTCAGGCCTTCGGCGAGCCGATCAGTCACCGCCAGTCCGTCGCCTTCATGGTCGCCAACATCGCGATCGAGCTGCAGTCGATGCGCCTGGTCACCTACCGGGCCGCGGCTCGTGCCGCCCAGGGCAGGGACTTCTCCCGTGAAGTAGGCCTGGCCCGCAGGATCTGCGGAGACAAGGGCATGCAGATCGGCCTCGACGGCGTCCAGCTGCTCGGTGGCCACGGGTTCGTCAAGGAACACCCGGTGGAGCGGTGGTACCGCGACCTGCGTGCGATCGGCCTCGTGGAAGGAGGCGTCCTCGTATGACGCAGCCTGATCCTTCCCATCTGACTGGAGCGACATCATCATGATCAATCTCGAAACTCCCAAGAAGCACCGCGCGCTCATCGACCAGGCCCACCAGGTGGCCATGAACATGCTGCGCCCGATCTCCCGCAAGTACGACCTCGCCGAGCACGAGTATCCCAAGGAGCTCGACATGCTCGCCGCGATGATCGACGGGCTCTCCGAGTCCGGCGCCTCGGAGGGTGCGGGCGCTTCCGGCGTCCGCCGTGACGAGTCGGAGTCCGACAGGACCGTCAAGAATGCGGCGAATCTGGCCTCGGTCATGTCGGTCGCAGAGATGTGCTGGGGCGACACTGGGCTACTGCTCTCCATGCCGCGTCAGGGCCTCGGCAACTCCGCCATCGCCTCGGTGGCCAACGATGAGCAGCTCGAGCGTCTCAATGGCACCTGGGCGGCGATGGCCATCACCGAACCCGGCATGGGATCCGACTCGGCCAACCTCACCACGACCGCCCGCAAGGACGGCGACGAGTACGTCCTCAACGGTGAGAAAATCTTCGTCACCTCCGGTGAGCGCGCAGACAGCGTCGTCGTCTGGGCCACGTTGGACAAGTCACTCGGCCGCGCCGCGATCAAGTCGTTCGTGGTCACCAGCGGCACGCCCGGGATGAAGGTGGAAAGGCTCGAGCACAAGCTCGGCATCCGAGCCTCCGACACCGCGGTGATCACCTTCACCGACTGCCGGGTCCCGGCCGGGAACCTGCTCGGCTCGCCCGAGGTGGACGTGAAGCAGGGCTTCGCCGGAGCAATGGCCACCTTCGACAACACTCGTCCGCTGGTTGCAGCAATGGCGGTGGGCTGTGCCCGGGCGTCGCTCGATCTGACCCGGCAGCTCCTTGAGGACGCCGGAGTCAAGGTCGACTATGACCGCCCTGCCCAGCTGCAGTCCGCCGCAGCTGCAAAGTTCCTGCAGATGGAGGCCGATTGGGAGGCTGCGCGGTTGCTGACCATGCAGGCCGCCTGGATGGCCGACAACCGCCAGCCCAACTCGCTCGAGGCTTCCATGGCCAAGGCGAAGGCCGGCCGCGTCGGTTCGGACATCACACTCTCGTGCGTCGAGCTCGCCGCCGGTGTCGGCTACAGCGAGACCGAGCTGCTCGAGAAGTGGTCGCGTGACTCGAAGATTCTCGACATCTTCGAAGGAACCCAGCAGATCCAGCAGCTCATCGTGGCGCGACGCCTCCTGGGGCTGTCGTCCGCGGAGCTGAAGTGACGCCCCAATGGGATAGTCCCTGACGAAATTGTCGGTCTGACCGCCGGAAAGCGACCAATACGTCAGGGACTATCGGGGGGAAG
>JAKDNC010000758.1 GCA_030452025.1 Nocardioides sp.
CAACCCCGGCTACTTCGCGCTCTACGCACGCCGCCGGATGGACCTCTACGGCGCGACCTCCGAGGACTTCGCCCAGGTGAAGGTGAAGAACGCGCGCCACGGCCTGGCGAACCCGAACGCGCGCTACCGCAAGGAGGTCAGCGTCGAGGACGTGATCAACTCAGCGGTCGTCTCCGACCCGCTGCACCTGCTCGACATCTGCGCCACCAGCGACGGGGGAGCGGCCGTCGTACTCACCTCGATGGACTATGCCCGCAAGCACGGCCTGGGTAGCGGCGGAGCCGACCCGGTGCGGGTGCGTGCGATCTCCACGGTCACACCGACCTTCCCGCAGACGGTCATCGACATGCCCCTCTTCTCCACCGAGTCGACGAGCGTCACCCCCGCCCCGGAGCGGACCTTCAAGGAGTCGATCGCCGACGCCGCCTACGAGGAGGCCGGCCTCTCGCCCGAGGACGTCGACGTGGCCGAGGTCTATGACCTCTCGACCGCGCTCGAGCTCGACTGGATCGAGGACGTCGGCCTCTGCAAGCGCGGCGAGGCCGAGCAGCTGCTCCGCGCCGGTGACACCACTGTTGGCGGCCGGATCCCGGTCAACCCGTCCGGCGGGCTGGCCTGCTTCGGCGAAGCCGTCCCGGCCCAGGCGCTGGCCCAGGTGTGCGAGCTCACCTGGCAGCTGCGTGGCCGAGCCGAGGGACGTCAGGTCGAGGGGGCCCGCGTCGGGATCACTGCGAATCAGGGGCTCTTCGGTCACGGGTCGTCGGTCATCGTCTCGGTCTGAGCGCCAGAGACCGGTCGTTGTAGAAGCGCCGGCACCTGACGCCGTAACTTCTACAACGACCCGGTTCCCTGAGTGCGCGCGACCCGCGCAATCGTGCGAAACTCGCCGCCATGGTGACTCCCCGCCTCGGCCTGCGACCACGCGATCCTTCGGAAGCACACCGGGTGGCCACGCCGCTCGAGCTCTTCACCGACCTCTGTTACGTCGTGGCTGTCGCCCAGGCGGCAGCGTCCCTGCACCACGCGATCAGCGGCGGCCACGTCGCCCACGGCGTGACCTACTTCGTGGTCTCGTTCTTCGCGATCTGGTGGGCCTGGCTCAACTTCGCCTGGTTCAACTCCGCCTACGACAACGACGACCCGGTCCACCGAGTGCTCACGCTGCTGCAAATCTTCGGGTCGCTGGTGCTGGCTGCCGGCGTGCCGCGCATCTTCGCGGAGGACTTCACGCTCGCGGTGACCGGCTACGTGATCATGCGGGTCGGACTGGTCCTGATGTGGCTGCGAGCCGGTTCGGGGCACCCGGAGCGACGGGCGACGATTCGCCGATACGTCCTCGGACTGATCGTCGTCCAGATCGCGTGGGTCGCCTTCATCTGGGTGCCCACGGACATGATCATCCCCGTGTTCCTACTGATCGCGCTGGCCGACTTCGCGGCTCCTGCGAT
This sequence comes from Nocardioides sp., assembly GCA_030452025.1. Classification (GTDB taxonomy): domain Bacteria; phylum Actinomycetota; class Actinomycetes; order Propionibacteriales; family Nocardioidaceae; genus Nocardioides. The sequence continues at coordinate 1,449 of JAKDNC010000758.1, forward strand.
CGCGGAGTCCGCCGGTGGCACACCTTGGCACCCGCACCACATCGCGGAGCGCTATGCATTGTTCTTCATCATCATGCTCGGCGAGACGGTGCTCTCCACGACGGTCGCGATCCAGGTGGCCCTCGATGCTGACGAGATCGGCCCGGAGGTCATCCTGGTCGTCGTCGGGGGAGTGCTGATCGTGTTCAGCGTCTGGTGGCTCTTCTTCTCACGTGAGGCGGGAGAGGTGCTCGCGCGCAACGCCAACCCGTTCGTGTGGGGCCTGGGCCACTACTTCATCTTCGCCCCCGGCGCCGCGCTGGGCGCGGGACTGGCCGCGCGCATCGACTTCTACAACCACCACTCCGAAGTGAGCGACCTGGCCACGTCGGCAGCCGTCACCATCCCCACGGCGGTGTTCCTGCTTGCCCTGTGGGCGGTGCACATCCGTCTCCATGACTCCTCGGTGCGCACCTGGGGCCCCTCACTGGTCGCCTTGTGCGCGCTTGGCGTTGCAA
>JAKDNC010000071.1 GCA_030452025.1 Nocardioides sp.
CCTGGGCCCACCCGCGGCACCTCCAACGCCCGCAGTCGGGGGCGGGGTCGCGGCGGCCGGGATATGGCGGCGTTGCTATCGGACTTCGGACACGATCTGCCGATCTCACCCGCCCCACCGGCAGCGGCCAAAGAACCGAAACTGTTCACCTACGTGCCGCGGCGCGGCGCGGCCCGTCGCGGACGGGGCTGGGCGGCGTCCAAAGCCCCGGTTTTGGCGTATCGGATGACCAGCGACCAGGCACCGGTCTATTGGCCTTTCATCAGCGCACCGGCCTTGCCGCCGACGGGCGCGCAGATGGGCGTCGACCAGCTTTCCGGCGGTTCGTTCTACTGCGATCCGTTCGGCTGGGTGCTGCGTGATGACATCCCTGTGACGAATCCGAATATTTTTCAGTTCGCCAAACCCGGAAGCGGTAAGTCCGGCACCACCAAAGCCTTCTGTACCAGGATGATGCCGTTCGGCTACAAGACGCTGGTCCTAGGCGATCCGAAGGATGAGTACGAAGGACTCTGTCGCGCCCATGGGGTCGAGCCGATCGTTATCGGCCCCGGCATGGCCGCACGGATCAATCCGCTGACCATGGGCCCACTCGGGCACGGCTGGGACAAACTGCCGGCTGCCGAAGCCCGCCAACGCAGCACGATCATCTTCGCGCGCTGGCTCACCCTCGTGCGGGGCTTGGTCGGCAGCATGAAGATCGGCCAACAGCACGTCCCGTTCGGGCCCGACGAGGCCGACGTGGTCCGCAACGCCTTGCAGATCCTCACCGGCTACGCCGCCGGCGACACGAACCTGCGCGAAACCACCATCCCGCAGTTGTGGCACCTGCTGCACAACCCCACCGAGGACCTGGTCAGCGCCTGTGAGTACGGGTCGACCCGTCAATTCCTGGACGAGACAAGGTTGTTACGCAACGCCCTCGGTCAGCTGGTGACCGGAACCCTGGCCGGGTTGTTCGACGACCACACCAACATCGCGATCGACTGGCGCGCACCGATCCAGTCGCTGAGCCTGTCGCGCCTGGACGACCTGGGCGACGAAGCCGTCGGTATCGCCCTGTTGTGTCTCAACTCCTGGGGCAGAGGGCTGCGCGAGATCGCCGAACCCGGCGACCTGCGGATCGTGGTCCGCGACGAGGTGTGGAAGCAGATGCGCCTCGGCATCGCCGCGGTGATGAGCTTCGACGCCGACCTGCGACTCTCCCGCGGTATGGCCGGCCGCGGCGGTGACATCCAGTTTGCCAACTGCCACAAGCCGAGCGACTTGCTCTCCGTCGGCGATGCGGACTCCCAAGCCACCACCATCGCCAAGGACCTCCTCGAGCTCGCCGACATCAAGATCCTCGGCGGTCAACGACCCAAGGTGGCCCGCGAACTGGACTCCATGCTCGGCCTCGGTCAGATTGCCCAAGACCTTGTGACTGGTTGGGCGATGCAGGACAAGGGCCGGGCGCTGTGGAGCGTAGGAGACACCGTCTACAAAGTCGCGACCGTGCTACATCCGATCGAAAAAAGGCTGTACTACACCAACGAAGCCATCGATTCGGCAGGTTAGAAGTTCCCGTGATTATTGACGTTTTTCGCTCGAACTTGAGCATGCATTGTGGATATATCGTACTCGGATACTCAGGTTCAGGGAACCCGTTCACCCTCGATGGCAAGGTCGGGGTGCTCGATGGTGGCGAGGTAGCGGGTGGCTCCGCTGACGGTGAGCCCGAACAGGTCGCAGATGCGGCGGACGTCGCCGCCGGTGGCGTGGATCTCGTGGAGGATGCGGTCCTCGCGCAGTGCTCGTGCCCGCAGGGTTGCTCCGAGCCATGGGTAGTTAGGGCCAGCGGGGACGAGCCTGGGTGCGGTTCTTCGGTTGATGAGCAGGTGCGGGTTGGCGCTGCCCGGCCAGGTCCGGTGGCGGTGGTCGAGCCAAGCCGTGAGTCGGGTACGGACGGGGGCGGCGAGAGGAATGTTGCGGTTGCCGATGAGCAGGCGTCCGTCGACGATGTCGGTCAACTGCAGTTCGCGGAGCTGCTTCTTGGTCAGAGCGTGGAACGCGCTCAAGGCAACGGCGAGCGCTGTGGCGGGGTTGGGCGAGTTCAGCTCTGCCCGGACCAGTGCGGGGTCCAGGGCGAGTGGGATGTTCCTGGGGACAGGCGTGAACTTGAGTCCACGGGTTGGGTTGGCGAAAACGAGTTTGCGCCCCTTGAGGATCTTGAACAGCGACTTCAGGCCGAGTTCGACGAAGTAGCGGTCGGTGGCCTTCTCGGGCAGCGCAGCTACGACATCAGCGTGAGTGACCTCCGCGAAGGACTGGTAGCCGGCCTCGGCCCAAGCCTGCGCGAGCGGCGCAATGGCCGCCAAGTAGTTGCGCACAGTTTCCGGCTCGCGGGGGAATTGTCGTGGCCTGTAGCGGGAGCCGCCCAGCATGATCTGCAGCCACAGCTCGAGGTGCTGACGCATCAGGGGTGGCAGCGCGTCGGTCTTGGTGGCGAAGTATCTCTCGGTCCGGGTGGGGACGTCCTCGATGAGCAGGCCGGCCTCGCTGAGCACATCGATGGTCGAGGAGATAGTTCCGTCGTAGCGGCGCAGTCGCATCACATCGCTGGCACGGACTTTCGCGTTTGGCGTATCGCGCAACGTCTGCAACAACCGCAGCGAGGAGAAGACCGCATTGCGTTGCCGTACGCTCCAGCCGTAGCGATCGGCGTGCTGTTGAGCGATGGCTATGCAGTAACGGGTGGTGTCACTGTCTTCCTGTCGCGCACGCGCTCGCACAACCTCGGGGTCAGGCGCCATGTCGAACAGGGCCAGCTGCGCCAATGCCTGTTCGTCCTCCAACTGGGTGCCAGACGGGTAGGGCAGGCGATTCTTGTCGCGTCGTTTCCACGCCTGCTCGCTGGCCTTGCTTCGGGGCGCCTTGTTCGCCTGGTGGGGCTCGCGTTCGTGACCCCGGGTGCCGCGACGTTTGAAGAGCATGTTGGCGAAGAACAACTGCTGACCGTGTTGGTTCGCGCCGGCCACGTCGATGGCTTGGCCGGGCTCTTGCAGCATCCGCGCCTGCTCCCAGCAAAGTCGGCACTCACCGCGCCGACCGATTCGGCTGTGCCGGCCACAGAAGGCGCAGACGCCTTCGGGGTACTGCGAGCGCCACCACCTGCACGACCAACAGGTCCAGCGGTACTGCGGGTAGACACCCCACGCCAGGCAGCCTCTGCACGAGTCCATGTGTTCGGGACTTCGGGGATGACAGCGACTGCACAGACCCTGGCTGAAGTATTCCTGTTCGCTACCGCAGGTGCGGCACGGTGGTGGTGTGAACGGCCCGCCGGGCAGACACGCGTAGCAGATGTCGACCCGTGGTCGGGTCCACGCGATGCGGTTGATCCCGCACTGGCTGCACATCGGTGGCAGTCGCAACGGCGCGTTCGGTCCAGGCCCTGGCATCTGCTGCTCGTGCGTTCAGAGTCTCACAGCGGCGGCGTCGACCGCGGCTTGCCGAACCGCGGGCTGACCGTCGGGGAGGTCCCGTTACCGGCGCCGGTCGAGTCGTTGCCGTTGGCAACTTCGGTCGTCCTTCGCCGTGCGGCCACCTTCTCCGGCTCAGGTGTCATCAGGTCCGATGGCGCGCACTCGAGCACGGCACAGAGCACGTCTAAGTCCTCCAACCGCATGGTCGGCGGGGTCCCTGCCCACCATGAGGACATCTTGCCGGCGCTGATCTCCAGGCCGGCGTCGGCCAGCATCCGGCGCATCTGCGCAGACTTCCAGATCCCTCGTTCGGCGGCTCGTAGCCGTAGGTTCCATTGCACCGCCTCAGCCCTCCTTGGAATCGATGGCGAAGCGGGCCTCGACTCGCTGGTTGGCGTTCTTCCAGGCCAGCTCGATGTGCTCGCTGCGCACATGGATGTAGCCAGAAGTCGACGAAATCCACTGGTGACCCAGCAACTCCTGCAATGCCTTGATGTCCATACCTGCCTCGTACAGCGACGAGGCGCAGTAGTGCCGAAGCACGTGCGGCGTCAGCTGTCCCGACCAGGCGGGCAACCACTGGTCGGTGTTGATGGCAAGGCCGCGACGCAACGCATTTGCGCCCGCCCGGCCGCAGCGGCCCAACTCATGGTCGAACCGTTCCGAAGGCAGCAGCGGCGCATCGCCATCAGCCCAGTCTGGGCCGTACTGGTGACGGACCTCAGCCAGCCACCAGTCGATCAGCTGGTCAGCGCCATTGATCGCAGGCACCAGCCGTGGCTTTGGTCCACGGCTACCGCTGCCCTTGCCGAACCGGACATGCAGCTTGCCGAAGCCACCCAGGTCGGGGCGCCAGTCGCGAATGTCGAGCATCACGGTCTCGTTGATCCGCAACCCCAGCCGTCGCCACAACGAGGCGGCGAAGTAGTCCCGCGCAGCGGGAAGGTACTTGCGTGCCTGCGGGATCGACTCGCGCCAGACCGCGAACAGCGTGTCGATCTCTGCGTCCGAGGGCGGCACCCGAACCTTACCCAGCGAGGCACCGGGCTGACGGTTGAACTCGTCGATCGGCTGCTCCACCGTGACCCCAGTGGAACGGCGGATCGTGCCCTCGTAGCGAGCGATCACGAACTCGTAGAACCCCGCCAGTACCCCGGCTTTCCCGGCTCTGGTGGACACGCTGTTCCCCAGCCGGCGCTGCTCCGCCATGAACCGATCGGCATCAGCACACGACGCCTCCCACAGCGGCCCCGTCATAGATCTGGCGAACTCAATCACCGTCGAGCGAGTGCCGCGAATGTGGCCATCGGTCAACCCCGCCGCTGCCATCGCCAGCGCGTACTGATCGACCAACTCCTGCTCGAAGTCCTCAGCGTCCTGCGCGCTGGACAGAGCCGGATCTGCATCTCCGCCGCCTTGCAGCGCAACGAGACCCATCAGCCATCAACTTCAATCGCAACGACCATGCATCAGTCATATCACAAAACCGTCACTCTCAGTGACGAAACATCACCAGAATCACTTCACACGACGAACCCGCGCTACCTGCACAAACGCAACTACAGGAGGTCAGACATGACCGGTGAACTTGAGTGCATAGAGATGGCCCGCTAGAAGTTCTCATGAAATCTGACGGGGTAGGCGTGAACGCGGCCGGTGATCAGCCGTGAAGAAACTGCTGCTCATCGCGATGCCGATCTTCATGATCGTCGGCGGCATCCCGCTGTTCGCGATTCTCGCGATCATCACCCTGTCCAGCCAAGCGGCCGCAGACTGTCACGCCCCGACCCATCAGGCGGGCAGTGGAACGACCACGATGGTGAGCGCCAGCGGCACGGGGTCGACCCCAACGGGCGATCTGCAGAAGCAGTTGATGCAGCTGCGGTTCGCCAAGGGCTACCCGACGCTGACCGCCGAGCAGGCAACCAATGCGATTGCCATCGCCCGTGTCACCCGGGACCTGGGGGTCTCGCGGCGGGGCCTGCAGATCGCGATCGCGACGTCCATCCAAGAATCCAAGCTCGTCAACGTTGCTGGCGGTGACCGTGACTCGATTGGCCTGTTCCAACAGCGTCCCTCCACCGGATGGGGGACCCCCGCACAGATCCGTGATCCGGTCTTGGCGACCAAGGCGTTCTACGGTCGCGCCGACCACACGAACAACACGGGCCTGCTCGACATCGACGGCTGGGAGAAGCTGCCCCTGACCCAAGCCGCCCAACAGGTTCAACGCTCAGGATTCCCGAACGCCTATGCCCAGTGGGAACCAGTCGCCACCGATATCGCCGACCTCCTGGGTGGTGACCTGCCGGCAGGCGCCACCAGCAGCGAGTGTGTCCCCACGAGTTGTCCCGACACCGGCGCGGCAGCCGAGAAGGGCCTGACCCCGGACGCCTTGCTGGTGTTGCGGTCGATCGACGCCCGCTTCGGCAGCCACACCTATCACGGGGTCGGGGAGCGCCCCGCCAACGTGGACTCCGACCACGCAACGGGGCGGGCCGTCGACATCATGATTGACGACTGGCAGCAGTCAACAGGCGTCGAGCACGGCACCCAGATCGCCGAATGGGTGCGCGCGAACGCCGAAGACCTCGGCGTCACCTACGTGATCTGGCGCGCCAAGATCTGGTCGGTCGCACGCAATAGTGAGGGCTGGCGCGCCTACACCCACCCGTCGGGTCAGTCCAACCCCACGCTGGCTCATATGGACCATGTCCATGTCAGCGTCGTCGGCACCTCAGGGACCCTAGATTGCGGCGCGACATCCGGAGAGGTCGTCTACCCGGTCCCGGCCACCTATATCGGCAACGACGCCCGCAACTGGCACGCCACCGGCTCCCACTGGAACACCTGGCACACGGGCACCGACTTTGGCGCCCCGTGTGGCACAGCGGTCTACGCCGCCCACGCCGGCACCATCGAAATCGACACCACCCAAGGTTGGGCCGGCCCCTGGCTGGTCAAGGTCACCACCGGTGGAAACTCCTTGGCCACCTGGTACGCCCACATGCAACGCGTCGAGGTCAGCCGCGGCCAAAAGGTCAGGCCCGGTCAGAAGATCGGACAGGTCGGCGACCGGGGAAACTCTGCCGGCTGCCACCTCCATTTCGAGGTCCACCTCAAGAACGGCTCGATCTATGGGCCGGACAACACCAATCCCTCGACCTGGTTGGCCCAGAACGCCGGCCGCGACAAGTGATCGCATGTGCCCAGTGCCAGGGAAGGTGGCTGGCGATGTTGATCGTGCGACCCGAAGGGCCCCTCACGAAGAACCGGCGGATACCCCACGGCTCGTCGCGGAGCTCGCGAACAATCTCAAACCCTCCGGTCAGGGCAGCGGTGTGGGCGGCGTCAACATCAGCGACCTCGATCTGACTGGGTCTCACAGCGGACCTTGATGATCGCCGACGCCCGACCGTCCCCCTAGTCGTGCGAGGAGGTGATTGGTCGCATGCAGCATGAACGACGGCGGGACCCCTATCCGTGGAGTTGGGAGATTCCGGTCGCGATCATGGTCGCAGTGGCCGTGGTGGCGGTGCTCGGGATCCAGCTGGGGCGATCGGCGGCGAACCTGGCCGCTGGAGCGGGTTGGACGTGGCCTGCCGCCGACACCGGCATGGTGTCCTCCCCGGTCGGCACGGCGTTCTGGGGGAGCCTGCCCGGGGTGCTCGGCGGTGACGCTGGAGCCGGCCTGTCCGCTCCTGCGCCGGACTCTCTGGCTGGTACCGGTCTGCTCTGGACATTCCTTGTTGTAACTGAGGTTCTGCTTCTTGTCCTGGCTGCCTGGGCCGCTATCAGCATTTATCTGCGATGGGGGCCGGGCCGGATGCACGGGATGGCCACTGCGGGCGAGGCCGAGAACTTGCTGGGTGTGACTCGGCTGAGGAAGGTTGCTGCGCTCGTGCGCCCTGACCTGCACGGCAAGCACGTCTCGACGGGGGCCTCGCGCCACCACAGGGTCGCCGGGCCCGAAGCTGAGCCATCGAGCGTTCAGATCGGTCGGGGCCTGTCGACTCCGTGGCTCCGCAGAACGGACGGGGGGAGTTGAGGATGGCTGCAGTGTTCGGCACCTACGCCGGAATGTACGACGACTGGTCCTCGAGCGAGGACGGGCTGGTCTATGACGGCGCCCGGCGCCATGCCGCCTACCAGGCGACCGGAAGGACGGCTACCCATTGGGTTGTCGAGGCCGATGTCGCGCAGGCCGCAGCAGCGGATGCGCGCAGTGACTTCGGTGTCGAGGGCTATGACACCCGCTGGAGAGTCGACGGAGCGCAGATCGCTTACGCACCATCGGGGTCCGATTCGTTGGTGGCGGTGGAGCGCGACGACCAAGGGCGATACCTCCTGCCCTTGTCGGAGTTCCCTGACGTCACCGACCAGGTCAGCCGCGGCATCGTGGACCGGGTTATCGGCCCAGACGGCCGCGCCGTGCCGGGCGTCGACTGCGGGGACCAGGCTGCGGAGACCTGGTCGCCGGAACCGATCCGAGGCCTGGCGCATGAACTGAAGACACCACCGAGCAGCACCACACCCGGTGCACCGGATCAGACCCCCGCTCCGGCCAGACCGCTCTGAAGACCCACGACCGATGGGAGCCCGTGCGATGAAACTTCGATTCGATCCCGCAGACGTCGGGTGGCGCATCGGGAAAGCCCACGAACCCCGCGGCGGTGACCTGTGGGTGCCGTGGGACCGCACCGCCGGAGTGATCGGACCCCAAGGCTCCGGCAAGACACTGGACTTGCTCACCCCGGCCCTGTTGGGCGCGCCCGGAGCAGCGCTGGTGACCTTGACCAAGGTCGAGGACCTCCTGCTGAGTTTGACTGAACGTTCCAGCGATGACCGCCCCTGTGTCGTGCTGGATCCCTTTGGCCTGGCCACAGGTGTGGCCGACGAATTGGTATGGGATCCCGTCGCCGAGTGTGTGGACCCGAAAGTCGCCGAACGACGCGCCAAGGCCTTCACCGCCGGGACCGTCAAGGGCGCCATTCACGGCGGCACTGGCGACGATGCTGCCCGGTTCTATGCCGCCGAGGCCGCGAAGGTCATGCAGGCTTACTTTCATGCCGCCGCGCTGACCGGCAAGGGTCTCGACGACGTCCTGAAATGGGTCGCGAACCCTCAGGCGGCCACCGACCCGAGTGAGATCCTGCGTCGCCACCCACACGCCGAGCCGTTCTGGCACGGCTTGTTGCACGGTGCCCTCAACGGCGATGACCGTACGGCCGGCAACACGATCACCACCGTGCAGCAGGCCATGAGCTTGTTCTTCCAGGCTGATATCCGCCGGCGGTGCATCCCGTCGCCGGGTCGGCCGGCTACCGACCTGGCCGAGGTGATCGGTCGCCGCGGGACCATCTACATGCTGGGCAGAGAAGACCCCTACGCCTCAGCATCACCGTTGATGACCGCGGTCGCCGAGCACGTGCTCGACACCGGCCTGCAGTTGGCTAACAACTCCCCGTGGGGCGGGCGCTTATGCCCGCCGCTGCTCTCGGTCCTCGACGAGCTGCCGTCGACTGCTCCGTTGCCTACCCTGCGAACTCGGATGGCCAACGAGAGAGCCCTCGGCTTGTCGTTCATCTGGGCCGCTCAGACACGGCCGCAGCTGACCAGCATCTTCGGTGACCACGAAGCCCGCGCGCTGCTCGGCCTGACCAACGTGCTGGTCATGTTCGGAGGCTCCAAGGACGTCGCTTTCAACCAAGAAATCTCCGACCTGCTCGGAACTGTTCGTGTCGCCCGGCGCACCTACCAGAGCGGCAGCATGGGTGGTCGCACCACGTCCGGTGATGACATCGCGATCCTGCGTCCCGAGGAAGTTCGCCAACTGCCCGAACGACGTGCGCTGGTGGTGGCCGAGAACGGCAAACCGATCATCGCCAAGCTGACCCGCTGCGTGGAGGGCCGTATCGGTGAACGCCTGCTCGGCCAGCAACGCCTTCTGCGCGAACGGCTCACCACGGATCGAGGGATGGTCGTCACGACCGAGGCCAGGGCGACCGCCGCCCTCGTCGAAGCCCAGCGTCTCGGACTGATCGAGGACACCCGTGAAGCAAGGAGGCAACGGTGACAGCCACTCAACAGAGCGCCCGGCTAATGATCATTCCTTTCCCGGTCCCGGGGCCGCAGGTCCGACTTGCGTACCGCGAGCTGAACCTGGCCGTCAACGGCACCGAGGAGCAGAAGAAGCAGATCGGCAACCCCGCTATGCTGCCGAGGCCTTGGGAACCGGCCACCTGCTTGGATGCTGAACTGCGCCACCAGGTGTGGCAGTGGCTCGAGGAAGTGGTGGCCTGGCTCAACCACGAATACAGCTGGGACGTGGGCGCGATGATCCCGACCTGCTGGCCCGCCCACCCTCACCTCGTACACGAGATCGCTGTTGTTGCCGATCAACGCAGACGCGCTGGCTTGGCGATGACCAGCGACGCGCTTGAGGAATGGCACCGCTACTGCATGCCTGCGTTCGGTGAGCGGATGCGCAGCCGGCTCAAGGCGCACTGCGAGGACGACCACGTGGCCTGGCCAGGCCGCAGCCGCCACAGCCAACACACCTCCGAACGCGACACCAACGACCGGGAGGACCTCTACGTCTGCGACATCGACGCCCTTACTGGCCGCGCACCGAGGCAGGCGACAACACCGGCCGCGCCACGGCTCGGGCTGGTCGACCTGGAGACCGGCGAGATCCAATCCGAGTTCACGAACCCCGACGACAGTTCCGGTCCAGAGGACTAAGCGGTGCTGAAGCCCCTCGGTTCGAAACAAGGGAGTCACGATGATGAACCGCGAAGAGCGTTCGGCAGCGATCAAGCGCGCTAAACGTGCGCTCAAGGCGCTGACGGATCACCCCGACGTCAACCAGCGTGACCGAGATGCTGCGCGAGACCGACTGAATGAGTGCATCCGGCTTGGTGATCTGACGAGACTATGGACGGCGGTTGAGGAGATTGAGGACTGTGCGGCTGTTGTCTATGGGGTTCCTGGTGACGACGAGCCTTCACCCAGA
>JAKDNC010000759.1 GCA_030452025.1 Nocardioides sp.
TTCCTGCAGCAGTTCACTGGCCTAAGCCAGCCGGAAAGCCGCTATCGGAGTCCGGCTTTGGGGATGACCATGGGTGCGCCGGTTTCGGGGTCGGGGACGATGCGGCAGGGCAGGTCGTAGACCTCGTTGATGAGTTCGGCGGTGATGATCTTCTCGGGTGGGCCGGCGGTGATGATGTCGCCGTCTTTCATCACGATCAGGTGGGAGGCGAACCGGGCGGCTTGGTTGAGGTCGTGCAGCACCACGACGATCGTGCGCTTCAGTTCGCGGCGCAGGGTCTCGAAGAGTTCCAGGAGCCCGTACTGGTGCGTGATGTCCAGGAACGTGGTGGGCTCGTCCAACAGCAGCACGGGGGTCTGTTGGGCGAGGACCATCGCCACCCACACGCGTTGGCGCTGTCCGCCGGAGAGTTCGTCGACGAGGCGTCCGGACAAGTCCGAGATGCCGGTCGCCGCCAGCGCATCGATGACGATCTGCTCGTCGGTCTTGGACCAGCGGTCGAACATCCCTTGGTGTGGGTACCGGCCACGGGCGACCAGGTCGGCGACTCGAATGCCTTCGGGTGCCAGTGACGTCTGCGGCAGGAGGCCGAGGCGGGTGGCGAGTTTCTTGGTGGGGATGCGGGAGATGTCGTGGCCTTCGAGCAGGATGCTGCCGTGCGTGTAGGGCAGGATGCGCGCGATCGCGCGGAGCAGGGTCGACTTGCCGCAGGCGTTCGGGCCGATGATGGCGGTGTAGCCGCCGGTGGGGACGTTGATGCTGACGTCTTCGGAGATGACGTGCTTGTCGTAGCCGACGCGTACGTGCTCGACCTCGATCGCAGTGGGAGTGGACACAAGCGATGTCTCAACAACGGGGTCAGGGACAGATGTGGTGGTGGTCATGTTCTCTTCCGATATTCAGAGGCCAAGAGCCAAACGAGGTAGGCGCCGCCGACGCTGACGGTCACGACGCCGACCGGGAAGCCGAGGCGTTGGGCGATCACATCGGAGGCGAGCAGCACGAGTGCACCCACCAGCGCTGAGGGTATGAGCATGAGTCCGGTGCCGCCGACCAGGCGTCGGGCGATCTGCGGGGCCGCGAGTGCGATGAAGGAGATCGGGCCAGCGGCCGCGGTCACCAGCGCAGTCAGGGCGACACCGACGACCACGGCACTGGCACGGACCCGATTGGTGCGTATGCCCAGGTTGCGGGCGGTGTCGTCGCCGAGTTCCAATTGCCGCACGCCGGGGGCCACGAGAGCGACCAAGACCAGCATCACAACCAGTAGGGCGAGCATCGGCCACAACTGGGCATGACCCAGTCCGTTGAGGGAGCCTGCGGCCCACACGGCGGTGAGCATCGCGGATTTGACGTCGGCAGTGAGCATGAGCGCGGAAGTCAGTGAGCTCAGGAGCGCTCCGACGCCGATGCCCATGATGATCAGCCGGAACGATTGCACCTTGCCCCGGCTGATCGCCAACAGGTAGACAACAGCCGCGGTGATGATGCCCCCGACGAGCGCCGCTGCGGCCATGTCGTAATAGCGGACCGAACCGATCCAGAGCGTCATCACGACCACACCGGTATAGGAGCCGGTGGAGAAGCCGATGATGTCTGGTGAGCCGAGTGGGTTGCGGGTCAGCGACTGGAAGATTGCCCCCGAGATCGCCAGGGCGAGACCGCAGGCGGTCGCGAACAGCATCCGTGGCAGACGCCACTCGAAGACCACCATCCGCGCCTGTGGGTCGGCGTCGGTATAGATGAGCGCTTCGAGGACCTGGCCCGGGGAGAGGTGGTAGGTGCCCATCCCGAGCGAGACGATCCCAAGCGCCAGAGTGACAACGAGGAGCATGGTGCAGACGATGACGCTGCGCACGCCGATCAGGTCGGAGACGCGGCCCATGCGCACCGGGACGGCCCGGTAGCCGTGGTCGAGGCTACGGACGGGGGCGTCCTGAGTTG
>JAKDNC010000760.1 GCA_030452025.1 Nocardioides sp.
GATCCTGTCACTTCCCGGCCGAAAGATCCCCCGGGGAGTGCTGGTTTCCCCGCCTACCCGGGGAAACCGGGGCCCGCATCACCAGGCCCCGGGAAGCTGGCCCCCGTGCCAGTGCTCGATCAACGAGCGGGAGATCGACACGCCTCCGGGGAGTACAACGGTGCCCTCGGTCGCCTCGGCCGTCATCTCCTCGCGGGTGAACCAGCGCGCTTCGGCGACCTCGGCGCCGTCGACGTTGATCGTCGTCTCGGTGGCCCGGCCGATGAACCCGACCATGAGGCTGGCCGGCAGCGGCCACGGCTGGCTGCCGAAGTAGTCGACCGGGCCGACGGCGACTCCGGTCTCCTCCATCACCTCACGACGTACGGCGTCCTCCATCGTCTCGCCGGGCTCGACGAAGCCTGCGAGCGTCGAGAACCGACCGTCGGGCCAAGTGGCTCCGCGCCCGAGCAGGCAACGCTCCTCGGCTGAGCCGGGTGGTCCCGACGTGATCAGCATGATCACCGCAGGGTCCGAGCGGGGGAACTGCTGGCGCTCGCAGTCCACACATCGCAAGACGTGGCCGGCCTGCTCGGAGCGCAGGTCGCCGCCGCAGCGTGGACACTGGCGGGTGGACCAGTGCCACTCGGCCATCCCGATCGCGTGCATGACCAACGGGGCCTGGACGGCACCGTCGCCGGTGAGCGCACCGAGGACCCCGCGCAGCACGACCCAGTCGTCCTTCTCCCCCGGAGCATCCTCCGGGGCGAGGATCAACGCGAAGTGGGTGATCCCGTCGCGTTCGCCGAGCAGCAGGCGGAGGCCGCCGTCCGGGCAGTCAGCAGGAGCGAGCCACTGGATCGCGCCGCCGACTGGGCGCATCCGATTCCCGGCCACCAGCAGGACCCGGGTCTCCGGGTCCTCCCAGCGCGCGTCGATCCAGGCCTGGTCTGTGCGCTCGAGTCCGTGCCGGTTGTGGGCATGCCTGGACAGAGCGACGTGGGGCAGCTCGCGATCCATCAACGCGCCTCGGGTGCTTCGTCGAGCCACGCCTTGAAGGCGTCCGCGTTGTAGGGCCGGCCCAGGAAGTCCTCGACCAGGTCTGCCGCGTCACGACTTCCGCCCGGGACCAGAACCTTGTCCCGATAGGCGCGCGCGACCTCGGGGGCGAAGAGGTCGGCGGAGTCGAACATCGAGAACAGGTCCTTCGCGATCACCAGGCTCCACTTGTAGGTGTAGTAGCCAGATGTGTATCCCTCGAGGTGTCCGAAGCCGGTGTGGAAGTGGGTGCCGGGCACCTGTGCCACGAGGCTGTACTCCGACGCGAGCTCGTTGACCCTTGCGGTGATGTCCCTCGGACGCTCGACGTGGAGCCGGTAGGACACCGCGGCGTAGAAGGTCTGGGTCCGGGCCATGATGCCCTTGCCGAACTCCTCCCCGGCACGCATCCGCGCGACCAGGTCGGCCGGGATCGCCACACCGGAGGCGTCGCTGGCGAACCCGGCGAGAACCTCGGCATCCCAGGCCCACTCCTCCAACATCTGGCTCGGCGCCTCCACGAAATCCCACTCCGTGGCGACTCCGGAGAAACGGATCCAGTCGTGCCGGCCGGCCAGCGTGTGGTGCAGCAGGTGTCCGAACTCGTGGAAGAGCGTCACCACGTCCCCGTGCTCCATCAGACCGCGCGGAAAATTGCACACCAGGACACCCTCTGGAAGTTGTACGTCGCGCAACCCCGGCACCAGGTCGAACGGGGCTGCATGGTTGTACTTCCCCTCACGCGGGTGAAGATCGAGGTGGATCCGCCCGATTCGCACACCGTCCAGAGACACGTCGTAGGACGTGACGTCCGCGTGCCACGACCGGGCGTCGGGGATCTGGTCGTAGGTGAGCCCGAAGAGTCGGCCGGTCACGTCGAGCAGCCCCTGCCGAACGTTGGTGAACTCGAAGAACTTCCTG
>JAKDNC010000761.1 GCA_030452025.1 Nocardioides sp.
AGTCCTTGGTCGCTCGCTCGTTCCTCGCTCGGCTCGGTCGGACTCGGCCCTGATTCGAGTCCTTGGTCGCTCGCTCGTTCCTCGCTCGGCTCGGTCGGACTCGGCCCTGATTTGAGTCCTTGGTCGCTCGCTCGTTCCTCGCTCGGCTCGGTCGGACTCATCGCAGCACCAGCTCTCGGTAGTCCTCATGCGCGACGAGATCGTGGTGGGTGCCCTCGGCGACCACCTGTCCGTCGCGGATCAACAGGACCCGATCAGCCTGAGCCAGCAGCGCCGGGCTGCTGGTGATCAGCCACGTGGTCCGTCGACCGTCGCGCACCGAGCGGATCCCTTCGGCGATGCGGTGCTCGGTCACGGCATCGACGGCGGTGGTCGGGTCGTGCAGGACGAGGATCGGGGTGTCGGCTGCGAGCGCCCGGGCCAGGGCGATCCGCTGGCGCTGCCCTCCGGAGTACGTCGCCCCGTCCGGGCTGACGTGCTGGTCCAGACCCTCGTCGGCCAGGGCCACGACGTCGGAGGCCGACGACGCGCAGAGCAGTCGGGCCAGTCCGGTGTCGTCGAGGAGCAGTCGTGGGTCGACGTTGCTGCGCAGGGTGCCCTCGAAGAGGTCGACGTGGTGCGGGTTGACCAACAGGTGCGCGCGCCGCTGGGCGGTGCTCAGCGAGGTCATGGGTACGCCGTCGAGGGTGACGTCGCCGGCCTCCTCGCCGGCGAGCACCCGCATCAGGTGTCCGGCCCCGGCCGGGTGGGTGAGGGCCAGGCCCAGGATCTCACCGGGTCGGGACTCGACCCGGCTGCCGTCCCCGCCGGCGCGGGCCATGAGGATCGGTGTGGGGGAGTCGAGCGCCTCTGGACCCGCATCGACCAGGCGAGGAGTGTGCAGGAAGGTGACGATGCGGCGCGCCGACGCGTGGGCCCGGGCGGTGTGGGCGCTGATGTCGCCGAGCAGTCCGATCGGTTCGGCGAGGAACTGGGAGAGACCAACGACGGCTACCAGCTCGCCGATGGTGATTTCTCCGGAAGCTGCCTGGTGACCGGCGACCAAGGCAACGACGGCAAGGAACAGACCAGAGAGCCCGATCGTGAGGCCCGACATCGCGCCGTACGACTCGGTGCTCTTGATGCTTGCACCCTTCGCGCGCTGGCTGAGCCGGTGATAGCGGCGACCGGCCACCGACTCGGCGCCGATGCCCTTGAGGACTCGCAGTCCGCGCACCAGATCGGTGGCGACGCCGGTCGCGTCGGCGACCGTGGACTGCTGGTGCTCGGTGCGCCGTGAGATGACCGGGGTGACGACCTGGATCAGACCGAGCACGAGCGGGACCCCGAGGATCACCACGAAACCTAGCTCGATGTCGATGCTGAACAGGACGACCGCGGAGACGACCACCGCGAGGACGCTGGAGATGGTGAAGCCGACCGAGCGAATCACCTGACCAACCATCTCGGCGTCGGCGGTGGCCAGGGAGAGCGTCTGTCCGGGCAGCAGCGACGTCTTCGCGCCCTGAGGGTGCAGTGAGTGCGCGGCGATCTCGACGCGGAGCTCGTGCATCTCCTTCTGCATGACACCGAATGCGATCCGGGAGCCGAAGCGGTAGGAGAAGCTCAACACTGCGAAGAGGACGGCCAGGCCGACGCCGAGCAGGATCAGTGCCTCGAGGTTGGAGGTGGCCACGGCCCGGTCGATGACGACACCGATCATCACCGGGACGAAGGTTTCGCAGAGCTGCCAGATCGCGAGCAGCGAGAACCCGGCCAGGAGTCGACCCTTGTTGCGGGCCAAGCTGCGCAGAATCAGCTTGCCGGCGGTGGACGGTGGGGGCGTCGGCGAGCTGCGGGGCGCGGTCTCAGACACTACGCACGGCCAGACGCGAAAGCATAAAAGTAAGGTTACCCTTACCCGCTTGGGTGGTTTGTGGTGGGCCGGGCGGGTCGT
>JAKDNC010000072.1 GCA_030452025.1 Nocardioides sp.
GGGTGCGCGACGGAGCGACCCGGGCAACGCAGTCTGCTCGAACTGGGGCGGCGGACCCGATCGGGGCCGCCGGCAATGTTTTCAACGACCGAAACGGCGTCAGAATTCCCACCCGTCACATTCCGAAGTCGAATCGTTTGCCCGTGGGGGCACGATGGAGACATGCCAGCGCCCACACCCCGATCCGCAACCGGGCTCGCCCTCGAGTTCCCGCAGTCCCTCGCGGTCTATGACAAGTACGACGATGCCCAGCGTGCGGTCGACTTCCTCTCCGACGAGGGGTTCCCTGTCCAGAACTGCCTCATCGTCGGCACCGACCTGAAGCAGATGGAGCGCATCACCGGCCGGCTCACCACCGGCAAGGTGGCGCTCGCCGGTGCCCTGTCCGGCGCCTGGCTGGGGCTCTTCGTCGGGGTGATCTTCTCCCTGTTCGGCGACGGGAACGCCCTCGCCATGATCGTCTCGACCGCCGTCATGGGCGCGGTCTTCGGCCTTGTCTGGGGCCTGCTCGGCTTCGCCAGCACCCGTGGCCGGCGCGACTTCTCCTCGGTCAGCGCGGTCGTCGCGACCAAGTACGAAGTGCTCGTCGAGCACAAGTACAGGCAGGACGCCCACGAGGTCCTCACGAGGCTCCCGGGCGCCCTGCCCAACCCGTTCGACTGATCAAGTCGGGCCTCAGCTCAGCTCGCGCTTGAGGATCTTCCCGGTCGCGGTCATCGGCAGTGCGTCGACGAACTCGACGGTGCGGGGGTACTTGTAGTTGGCCATCTGCTTCTTGCCCCACGCGACCAGTTCCTCCTCGGTCGCGGTGGCGCCGGCGTTGCGGATCACGAACGCCTTGATCTCCTCGCCGTGGCTTTCGTGGGGCACGCCGATCACGGCGGCCAGGGAGACGGCCTCGTGCGTCATCAGGACCTCTTCGATCTCCCGGGGATAGACGTTGAACCCTCCGCGGATGATCATGTCCTTGGACCGGTCGACGATGTAGTAGAAGCCGTCCTCGTCGCGTCGACCGAGGTCACCGGAGCGGAACCAGCCCTCGGCGTCGAGCACCTCGGCGGTCGCCTCGGGCCGGTTGAAGTAGCCCTTCATGATGTTCGGTCCCTTGATCGCGATCTCGCCGATCGCGTCACCGGAGACCTCCTCCCCCTCTGCGGAGACCAGCTTCATCTCCACGTCCTTGATCGGGATGCCGATCGATCCGACGCGTGGCTCCTCCCCGTACGGGGAGAAGGAAGCCACCGGTGAGGTCTCCGAGAGCCCGTAGCCCTCGAGGATGGTGACCCCGAACCGGGCCCTGAAGTCCTTGTGCACCTCGACCGGCAGTGCCGACCCGCCCGCGGCAGCCATCCGCAGGTTCGCCGCGATCGCGGAGACGTCGACGCCTTCCTCGAGGGCTCCGAGCAGGCCCCAGTACATCGTGGGCACACCGGCGAAGAAGGTCACCTTCTCGTGCAGCATGATGTCGAGCGCGGCCTTGGCCTCGAACCGGGGCAGCATCACGACGGTCCCGCCGAAGGCGAAGGCGGCGTTCTGGATCACCGTCTGGCCGAACGAGTGGAACAGCGGGAGGACACACAGGTAGGTGTCCGGGCGCTCCTTGTCGGCGCCGAAGAGGAACTCCCCCACCACCGCGTTGGAGTGCATGTTCCGGTGCATCAGCTCGGCGCCCTTGGGCTGACCGGTGGTGCCGGAGGTGTAGAGGATCACCGCGGTGTCGTCGGCGTCGGTGGCGACCGTCTCGAACGTCGGCGCCTTGCCCGCGACCGCCTGGCCGAAGGTCTCGACGCCCTCGATCGGTGAGGCTGCAGCCGGGTCGGCAGTGATCACGAAGAAGTGCTCACACCCGGGCGCGTCGTCGTAGCCGGCCTTGCCCTCAGTGGCCATCGGCAGGTCTGGGGTCCCCTCGAAGCAGAAGTAGGCCTTCACCTGGGCGTCGGTGAGGTGATAGGCCACCTCACGGCCCTTGAGCAGCACGTTGAGCGGCACGACGGTGGCGCCGGCCTTGAGGATCCCGTAGTAGACGATCGGGAAGAAGGGCAGGTTGGGGCAGCTCAACGCGACCTTGTCGCCGGGCTCGATGCCTCGCTCCACAAGGAGATTCGCCACCTGGTTCGCCGCTGCGTTGACCTGGGTGTAGGTCAGCCGGGTCTCGCCCAGCACCACCGCCGCACGATCGGGATAGTCGCGGGCAGAGTCCTCGAGCAGTACGGACAGGTTCAGCACGGTTCCTCCATGTGACGACGGCCTCGGTGCTGCGAACCTACCGTTACCGGCAAGTCACTGTCAGCGGACCGGCTCAGATCCGGGCCACGATCGCCGCCGCCCGGTCCAGCTCCCTGCGCGCGGTCCGCGGGCCGAACAGGTCGAGAAGCCCGCCGACCGGCCGCAACAGACCTCCGGCCAGGGTTGTGGCGTCCGCGGTGACCCGGGCTTCTTCTCCCCTGGCCTCGAAGTGGAGCACCAGCTCGACGCTGATCCCGCGCCAGGTCCCGCGCTCGGCCCAGAGCCGGTCCTCCTGCCACTGCGTGATCTCCATCAGGGGACGCACCCCGGCGACGGTCACGTCGTACCACCTGGTCCCCCGACGTGGTGGCTGGTCATCGAGCAGCACGACGCGGCGCAGGCTCGACTGCCACTCCGGCCGCCGCCCCGGATCGCTCAACAGGTCGAACACATCGCCCACCGGCGCCGGAACGTCGACCACGACGGTGAAGGTCATCTCAGAACGCTTCTCCGGTGAGGGTCTCATAGGCCTCGACGTATTTGGCCCGCGTCAGCGCGATGACCTCGTCGGGCAGCGCCGGGGGCACCTCGCCCGATGACCTGTCCCAGCCGCTCTCGGCGGAGAGCAGCCAGTTGCGGACGATCTGCTTGTCGTAGGACGGCTGGGTCCGGCCCGGCTGCCAGTCGTCGAGCGACCAGAAGCGGGAGGAGTCCGGTGTGAGCACCTCGTCGGCAAGGACGAGCGTCGCGTCCGGACGCGCACCGAACTCGAGCTTCGTGTCCGCCAGGATGATCCCGCGCTCGCGCGCGATCTCTTCCGCGTGGCGATAGATGTCGAGCGTCACCTCGCGCAGGCTGGCCGCGACCTCGGCACCGACCTCGGCCACGACCCCGTCATAGGAGACGTTCTCGTCGTGGTCTCCGACGGCAGCCTTCGTCGCCGGGGTGAAGATCGGCCGGGCGAGCCTGCTCCCGTCCTCGAGTCCGGCGGGCAGCTCGACGCCACAGACGGCTCCGCCGACGCGGTAGTCGACGAGGCCGGAGCCGGTCAGGTAGCCGCGCGCCACGCATTCGACCGGGAACATCTGCAGGCTTTCGCAGATCACCGCCCGGCCGGCCACCTCGGGGGGTACGTCGGTGGAGACGATGTGGTTCTCGACGCCGAGCTGGTCGAACCACCACAGCGACATCCGCGTCAAGATCTCCCCCTTGTCGGGGATCGTCGACCCGAGCACGAAGTCGAACGCGCTGATCCTGTCGCTGGCCACCATCAGAAGGTTCCCTGCGTGCACGCCGACGTCGACGCGATGGAGGTCGCGCACCTTCCCTGAGTGCAGGTGGGTGGTGCCGGGGATGGGCGTGGCCTCGGGGATGTTCAGCTCAGGCATGCCCCGAGCCTATTGCTCCCCCGCTGACGGTTCCTCGTGGGCGCCTGATCGTCGGTGCTGATCCTCGGAGCCGAACGTCGGCGCGGGACGTCGGCGCGGACGCCACTGCGAGAGTTCTGCTCGGCCGATATGGTCGGGTCATGCCCGTCGTGAAGATCAATGCCATCCAGGTCCCGCCCCAGGCACATGCTGAGCTCGAGCGACGCTTTGCCGCCCGGGCCGGGACCGTCGAGGACGCCGCCGGCTTCCTCGGCTTCCAGCTCCTCCGGCCGACCGCCGGTGAGGATCGCTACTTCGTGGTGACCCAGTGGGAGGACGACACCGCCTATGCGGCGTGGCGTGACGGGGACTCCCGCGCCGCGCACTCGGGCGAACACGGCAAGCCCGTGGCCGATGGAGCCAATCTCCTCGAGTTCGACGTCGTGCTTGACGTGCGCCCTGCCGAGAGCGACTGATCCTCACCGCACCCGACGAACCGACGGCCCCTGTCACCTCGCGGTGACAGGGGCCGTCAACTTTCTGGCTGCGGGAGACTCAGGCTGGCCCGTCGCCCCCGTGCTCGTTCTTCTCGTGGTCGGCGAGCACCTTCTCCACGTGCCGTTCCACGTGCTGCTCGACCGGGTCACCGAAGTGCTCGTCGAAGTTCTCGGTGAGGTCATCGGTCACCTCACCACCGATCACCCTGGCCAACTCTTCGCGCCGCTGACGCCGTTCGGCACGCACCAGCACGTTGTGCTCCGCACTGAGCGCGCGATAGGTCGCCCAACACATCAACAACATGATGAACACGAAGGGTATGGAGGTGAGGATGGCACCGGTCTGCAATGCCGTGAGCCCACCGGCCAGCAGCAGCCCGATCGCCAGCAGTCCCTCGATGACCGCCCACATCACCCGACTCCAGGTCGGCGGGTCGGCGTCACCGCCGGAGGCGAGCATGGTGACCACCAGCGAACCGGAGTCGGATGAGGTGATGAAGAAGACCGCCACCAGGATGATCGCGATCCCCGAGAGCAGTCCGGTGGCCGGCAGATGTTCGAGCATTCGGAACAGCGCAGTGTCGTAGTTCACCGACAAGACTCCGTCGGACTCGTCCATGACGCCGCCGCCGCCGTAGATCTCCTGCCACAGTGCGGTTCCACCGAGGATGGAGAACCAGAGGAAGGTGACCAGCGTGGGAACCAGGAGCACACCCGCGACGAACTGGCGCACCGTGCGACCACGCGAGATGCGCGCGATGAAGACGCCCACGAAGGGCGCCCAGGAGATCCACCAGCCCCAGTAGAAGATCGTCCAGCCGGCCTCCCAGGCTCCACCCGTGTAGCCAGCCCCGGTGCCGGGACCGGAGCCCCAGGTCCAGGCGCTGCTGGAGAAGGTGAGCGAGAGCACCGAACCGAGGTAGACCCCGATCTCCTGGACCCAGGACCTGAGCAGGAAGAGCGTGGGGCCGAGCAGGAGCACGGTCAACATGAACACCCCGGCGAGCACGAGGTTCGCGTTGGAGAGCCACTTGATGCCCTTGCCGACACCGGACACGACCGAGATCGTGGCCAGGCACGTGATCACCGCGATCAACCCGACCAAGAGCGGATTGGTCACCTCGTCGAAGACGTTCAGCTCCACCAGGCCGGCCGAGATCTGTTGCACACCCAGCCCCAGGGAGGTGGCCACACCGACAACGGTGCCGACCACGGCAATGACGTCGATGACGTCGCCGAGCCAACCCTTGACCCGGTCACCGAGCAGTGGCTCCAGGGCCCACCGGATCGAGACCGGGCGGCCCTTGCGGTGGATGGAGTAGGCCAGCGCCAGCCCGACCACGACGTAGATCGCCCACGCGTGGAAACCCCAGTGCACGAACACCTGGGCCAGGGAGTTCTGGGCGAGCTCAATTCCCTCGCCAGGCATCCCCGCCTTGCGGTCCACGTCACCGAAGTAGGTCAGCGGCTCGGCGACACCCCAGAACACCAGGCCAATGCCCATGCCGGCTGCGAACAGCATCGCGAACCAGGCTGGCATGCTGAAGTCAGCCTCTTCGTCGTCCGGACCGAGCTTGATGTCACCGAACCGGCTCAGGCCCATCCAGAGGGCGAAGACGACGAACACCGCCACCGACAGGGTCAGGAACCAGCCGACGTGGTCGACCGCGAGGACCTTGGCGTCAGCCAGGAAGGACTCGGTCTGGGAAGGAAGGAAGATACCTGCCCCGGCAACACCGGCAAGGATCAGCAGCGCAGGGATGAAGACGGGCGGATGGACACCACCTATTGCCTTGAACCTGGATGCCCCAGGCTCCCGTGGCTTTGTGGACGTCGAATCTGTCACCGGCGTTCTCCAATTCTCCAATAGCGCTCACGAAAACCCCACAACACTCGCATCACCGGGCGTCGTGAGCAACACGTAACCCTGAAGGAGCGGGAACCAGAGGCCTCAGAGGATGCTCCCCGGGGCATATCCGGCCGCCGCCGGGTGCTTCGCTGCGAGATCACTCACACGGCGTACGACGCTCTGCACCTGCCCCACCGCAGCACCGGTGAAGGTGATCGGCTCGGCGACCAGACCCTCGATCTGCTCCTTGGTCAGGCCCAGCCGCTCGTCGGCCGCGAGCCGGTCGCACAGTTTGTTGACCGCCAGTCCCTGCCGCATCTCGAGCGCGACACCGACGGCGTTCTCCTTGACCGCCTCGTGCGCCACCTCACGGCCGACACCGTTGCGCACCGCTGCCATCAACACCTTCGTGGTGGCCAGGAACGGCAGGTAGCGGTCGAGCTCACGCTGGATCACCGCCGGGAATGCACCGAACTCGTCGAGCACCGTGAGGAAGGTCTGGAAGAGTCCGTCGGCCGCGAAGAACGCGTCGGGCAGGGCCACCCGCCGGACGACGGAGCACGAGACGTCGCCCTCGTTCCACTGGTCACCGGCGAGCTCGCCCACCATGGAAAGGTGGCCGCGCAGGATCACCGCGAGACCGTTCACGCGCTCACACGAGCGGGTGTTCATCTTGTGCGGCATCGCCGAGGAGCCGACCTGGCCCTCCTTGAAGCCTTCGGTGACCAGCTCGACTCCGGCCATCAGCCGGATCGTGGTGGCCAGGTTCGACGGCCCGGCCACCAGCTGCACCAGCGACGAGACGACCTCGAAGTCGAGCGAGCGTGGATAGACCTGGCCCACCGACGTGAGCACGTTCTCGAACCCGAGGTGGACCGCGACCCGCTGCTCCAGCTCCTCGAGTTTGTCGGCCGACCCGTCGAACAGGTCGAGCATGTCCTGGGCGGTGCCGACCGGGCCCTTGATCCCCCGCAGCGGGTAGCGCGCCAGCAGCTCCTCGATCCGCGCGAGCGCGACCAGCATCTCGTCGGCGATCGTCGCGAACCGCTTCCCGAGGGTGGTGGCCTGGGCGGCCACGTTGTGTGAGCGGCCCGCCATCACGGTGGCCTCGTGCTCGGTGGCCAACCTGGCGAGGCGGGCCAACGCCGCGACGCCCCGGTCCCGCAGCAGGAGCAGCGAGCTGCGCACCTGCAGCTGCTCGACGTTCTCGGTCAGGTCCCGCGAGGTCATCCCCTTGTGGATGTGCTCGTGGCCGGCCAGCGCCGAGAACTCCTCGATCCTGGCCTTCACATCATGGCGGGTGACCCGCTCCCGGGCGGCGATAGAGTCCAGGTCGACACCCTGCTCACCTCTGTCGACGACGCACTGATAGTCCTCGACCACGCCGTCAGGGACGTCGATGCCGAGATCCTTCTGGGCCTTCAGCACGGCGAGCCACAGCTGCCGCTCGAGGACGATCTTGTGCTCCGGCGACCAGATCTGGGCCAGGTCAGCCCCGGCGTACCGGGTGGCGAGGACGTTCGGGAAGTTCATCGGGAAACCTTCTCTGCGATGTCGGTCCGATGCTGGGCACCGGGGAAGTCGATGGCGGCGACACCTTCGTAGGCGCGCCCCCGGGCGTCGGCCACGTCGGAGCCGACCGCGATCACGGCGAGCACCCGGCCACCGGCGGTGACCAATCGGTCCTCCGCGTCGAGGGCGGTGCCGGCGTGGATGACGTGCACGCCGTCGAGCTGTCCGGCTGCGTCGGCCCCGGTGACCACATCCCCCTTCGACGAGGAATCGGGATACCCCTTGGAGGCCATCACGACGGCCACTGCGGCGCCGTCCTTCCAGATCGGCGGAGGCACGTCGGCCAGCCGGCCGGTCGCGGCACCATGCAGCAGCGCGGAGAGCGGCGAGGCGAGCAGCGCCAGCAGCGGCTGGGTCTCCGGGTCACCGAACCGCGCGTTGAATTCAATCACCCGGGTACCCCCAGAAGTGAGCGCGAGACCCGCGTAGAGCAGCCCCCGGAACGGCGTACCCCGGCGCGCCATCTCGTCGACGGTGGGCTGCAGCACGTCGCACAGCACCTCCTCGACCAGGTCGGCCGGGGCCCACGGAAGCGGCGTGTAGGCGCCCATCCCGCCCGTGTTCGGCCCCCGGTCTCCGTCGAGGATCCGCTTGAAGTCCTGTGCCGGCTGCAACGGGTGAACCGTCACCCCGTCGGTGATCGCGAACAGCGAGACCTCGGGGCCGTCAAGAAACTCCTCGATCACCACCCGGTCGCACCCTGCGGCGTGGGCGACGGCTTCGGCACGGTCGGAGGTCACCACGACGCCCTTGCCGGCAGCCAGGCCGTCGTCCTTGACGACGTGCGGCGCACCGAGCTCGTCCAGCGCCGCGGCGACCTCGTCGGCGGTGCTGCAGGTGAAGGACCGGGCGGTCGGAACACCGGCTGAAGCCATCACCTCCTTGGCGAAGGTCTTCGAGCCCTCCAGCTGCGCCGCCTCCGCAGACGGGCCGAAGCAGGCGATCCCGGCAGCGACGACCGCGTCAGCCACCCCCGCCACGAGCGGCGCCTCGGGTCCGACCACGACGAGGTCGACTCCCAGGGACACGGCCAGTCGGGCGACCGCGGCCCCGTCGAGCTGGTCGACGTCGTGGACCTTGGCCACGGCGACCATGCCGGGGTTGCCCGGCGCGGCGTGCACCTCGGTGACGTGCGGATCGTGGGCGAGCGCGCGAACGAGGGCGTGCTCGCGGCCGCCGGAGCCGATGACGAGAGTCTTCACGGGCGGCCATGCTATCGCCCGTCCAGGATGCGTCCGGCAGGTCACCCGGTCACCCGGTCACCCGGGTGCCCCGCTCCGCACACACCGTGGGCGTGACAGACTCCCGGGCACATTCCGGAACGGGGCAGACAAGGTGCAACGAACGAATCGGGGGAGTGCCGCGAGCACCTTCACCTCGCTGGTCCTCGCCGTCCTGCCCGCCGGATGCAGCACTCCCATCGACCGGGCAGGACGGGGCTGATGGCCCACCTGCCCCGGATCGGAGAGACGTTCGACCGCTACCGGATCGACTCCCAGGTGGGTTTCGGCGGGATGGGGGTCGTCCTCGCCGCGACCGACCTCAGGCTGGGGCGCCAGGTGGCGCTGAAGGTGATCGCCGCCCAGCACGCGGACAACGAGGAGTTCCGGCTCCGCTTCGAGCGTGAGGCGGAGATCATGACCCGCCTCGATTCACCACATGTCCTGACCATCTATGACCACGGCGTCCACGACGGCATCCCCTGGCTGGCCACGCCGCTGATCGGCGGCGGCGACCTCGGCACCGTCCTGCGGGAGCACGGTGGGCTCCCGCTCGACCCCGCCGCCACGATCGTGGGCCAGGTGGCCGGGGCCCTGCACGATGCACACCTGGCCGGTGTCGTCCATCGGGACGTCAAGCCGAGCAACGTGCTGATGCGGGCCGGTCATGCTGAGCCACACGCCTACCTGTGCGACTTCGGTGTCGCACACAGCGGCAGCGCCGGCCTGACGGCCACCGGTGGCGTGGCCGGGAGCTGGGCCTACATCGCCCCCGAGCGAACGATGGGTGACCCCGGCAGCCCGGCCTCGGACATCTACTCGCTGGGATGCCTGTTCTGGGCGTGCCTGACCGGCCAGCCGCCGTACTCCGGGGTCGAGGTGGAGATGGCCATGGCCCACGTCCAGGCACCACTCCCCCAGCTCCTGGGCACCGACGAGGTCACCGTCCGGATCAACTCCGTGCTGCGTCGTGCGCTGGCCAAGGACCCGGGGCACCGTTACGACTGTGCGGAGGACCTCCGCAGTGACCTGCTGGCGCTCTCCCGGCTCGACTCCGTCGGCTTCGTCGCGAAGGTCCCGACACCCCTCGAACGCGGCAACACGGAGACCGGGACCACCATGCGGCGTCCTGATTCTGCCGCGAGTCAGCCGTCCCGCACTCGTCGCCACCTGGTCGTCGCGGCCACCGCACTGGTCCTCGTGGCCGGTGCCGCAGTTGCCGCGGTGAGGCTCGCCGGCGGGGGCGCGGACCCCGACTCCACCGTCGGCGGCGGTGTGGCCGGGGACGTGGACGGCGACGGCCGCGGCGACCTGATCCTCCGGTGGTACGACTACAGCGACGACCTGCTGCCCAGCCGCGACTACGTCGTGCGCTCGACCGGCGAGGGGTACGACGCCCCCGAGGAGCGGCCCCGACCCGAGGGCCTCAGCTCGATCGGCGATGTCGACGGAGATGGCCGTGCCGACCGGATCGGGCTGGACAACGTCACCGGCACCGAGCGGGTGGTGGTGCAGACCATCCTCGCCGACGGCACCGAGCGCGAGGTCACCTGGGCACCGGCCGGCAACCGGGCCGACGGGGACCCGGCCCTGGCCGACGTCAACGGCGACGGGCTCGACGACCTGCTGATCTCCTCCGACCTCGAAGCCAGCAGCGAGACCGACGTCGGTCGGGGC
>JAKDNC010000073.1 GCA_030452025.1 Nocardioides sp.
CTTCGTCGCGAACCGGCACGAGCACGGTCGCGATCAGCGGGAAGACGGCCGAGGCCGCGAAGATCGCCGGGTAGCCCCACTGGGTGACGGCAAGGCCGGCGACCGGAGGCACCGCTGAGGCGGCGAGGAACTGCGCCGTGTTCTGCGCGCCGAGCGCTCGACCGGACCAGAACGGTCCCGCGCGTTCGGCCACCGCGGTGAACGCGAGACCGTTGTCCGCGACCGTGATCGCGGTGGCCGCGACCATCAACCAGGCGGCGATCGGGGACTCCACCGACGCCGAGAGGCCGAGCAGGAGCATGCTGACGGCCGCCGCGATGGCGACCCAGCGCAGCGGAGTCATCCGGCTGCCCACCATGTCGGAGAGCTGGCCGGCGAGGATCCGGCCGACGGCTCCGGCGATCTGGGCGGAGGCGACCAGTGCGCCGGCCGCCGCCGGCGACCAGTCGAGGTCCTGGACCAACCAGACCAGGGCGTAGGTCCAGACCAGGAACTGCGGGATGACCAGCAGCACCGAGACTCCGTGGACCCGGGGCAGGAAGGAATCCTCTCGGTAGGGGTTCGGCGCGGCCACCCGCGTCCGGTCCGGTCGCGGCGGGTCGAGAACCACGGTCAGAACGGCGACTGCTGCCAGGGCCGTGGCGATGGTGGGGATCCACAGGGCCGTCGCCACGCCGTGCTGGTCTGCGACAACGGCGATGCTGATCGCGGCCACCCCGACGCCGACCGGTTGGGCCATCTGTCGGATGCCCATCGCCAGGCCACGACGCTCGGGCGGGAACCAGCCGACCACGACCCGGCCACTGGCCGAGTTCGCCGAGGCGGCGAAGGCGCCGCCGAGGAAGAGGGTGGCGGCGAGCACGAGGATCGAGTCGACCTGAGTGCTGGCCACGCCGAGCGCCGTCGTACCCACCAAGCCTGTGATCAACACGAACCGCTCCCCGCGACGGTCGACCACGAGGCCCCACAGGACCAGTGTCAGCATCACCCCGATGGTGGGTGCCGCAGCGAGCGCGCCGGCGCCTGCAAGGGACATGCCCCGCTCGTCGTGCAGCACAGGAATCAGGAACGCGGGACCGTGGATCACCACGGCGCAGGCGGCCTGGGCGCAGGTGCTCGCCGCCAGCATCGCCCAGCGGCGGGCAGTGCTGACCTGCTCTGAATCGAGCTTGCCCGCGGCGATGGTCACGGGACCAGTCAACGCCCCCGCGGGTCGGCGTAGGGGTTCCGTCTCGCAACGTGGCACTTGGGTCGTGATCTGCAATGTCCGTTGGTGGAGCAGGGTCGGTTCGCAGGGTGGCGGTCGGGGCGACCACGGTGCAGGACGTCGGGAAGCCGGACCGGGGCCTTCCGGCGGCGGGTCCGGCTTGGGTTGTGAACTCGACAACTGCCTCGATTCTCGGCGGCACTCGAGCAGCGGGCGGATCGGAGCCCCGTAGGTTTGGCACATGACCAGCTTCGACTTCTCCCAGGTGGATGTGTTCGCCCCGTCGCCGATGACGGGCAACCCGGTCGCCGTCGTGCACGACGCGACCGGGCTCTCCGACGAGCAGATGGCGGCCTTCGCAAGCTGGACCAACCTGTCCGAGACGACGTTCCTGCTTCCGCCCGAGGATCCGGGTGCCGACTACCGGCTGCGGATCTTCACACCGGGCGACGAACTCCCCTTCGCCGGCCACCCGACGCTGGGCAGTGCGCATGCCTGGCTGGAGCGCGGAGGTACGCCGGCCGGGGACGGGCGGGTCGTCCAGGAGTGCGGCATCGGGCTGGTCGAGCTCCGGCGCGAAGGCGACCGCCTGGCGTTCCGTGCGCCTGAGTTGCTGCGGTCAGGGCCGGTCGACGACGCCACACTGGGCCAGGCCGTCGAGGCCCTGGGGATCTCGGAGGACCGTGTCCTCGACGTGAACTGGGTCGACAACGGACCCGGCTGGCTCGGCCTGCACCTTGCGTCCGCAGCCGACGTACTCGCCATCCGGCCGGATGGTGCTGCGATGGGTGACCTGCGCATTGGCGTGATCGGGCCGCACGCGGTGGCAGGACCGGCCGACTACGAGGTGCGTGCCTTCGTGCCGTCGATCGGCGTCGACGAGGATCCGGTCACCGGCAGTTTGAACGCCGGCTTCGCGGTCTGGCTCTCCGGCGGCGCGCTGCCGGCCGACTACACGGTCCGACAGGGGACCGTTCTCGGCCGCCGAGGGGACGTCCGGATCAGCACCGATCACGACGGCACCCGGTGGGTCGGTGGCGCCAGTCGCACCCTGGTCCGAGGTGCCGTCGAGCTCTGAGAATTGGCGCGTCGGTCGACTTGGTCCCCAGACCCGCGGCGTTCCGTGCGTTGTGCATGACCTGGGCCCTGTCGGACCTGCACACTGCACGGAATGCCGGGGGTATCGGGGCCGGGACGGGGGGCTCAGCCGCGCAGCTCGGGCCCGCCGGAGTCCACGGTGTTCCCATCGGGGTTGCGCAGGCTCCCGTCTGGGTAGGTCAGCGTTCCGTCGGCGTTGACCACGGTCCCCTCCGGGTGCTGGACCTGGGGCTGAAGCGGACCCCCGGTGGTGTCACGCGCGGCGTGGCTCCCCGTGCCCGCGGACGGGGCGGGGTTGGCGGCCGGGGTGGCCCCGGCAGGCGGAGTGGCTCCCGGGTTGGCATGCGGAGGCGGAGTGGCCCCGGGAGTAGCGGCTTCCGGAGTGGCCCCGGCAGGGGGAGTGGCAGTGGGAGTGGGAGTGGCCCCGGCAGGGGGAGTTGCTCCCGGAGTGGGCACTGGAGTGGCCCGGGTGTGGTTGCCAGCGCCCGGTTGCGTCGGCTCAGGCGGCTTCGGTTCGTAGCCCTTCGCCTTGTGGTTCACGTCGGGGTCGAGGCGATCCGCCTCGCGGACACGGCCCTCCACACCGGCCTGCTCCTGGTCGAGCGCCTGCTGCTTCTTGGCGGCCTGGGCCTCGGCGCGCTCTGCCTCGACCCGCTTGCGGTCCGCCTCGGCCTGGGCCTCCCGAGCCTCGTGGTCGGTTTCGCCGAGGCTGCCGACCCGCGCAGCGGCATCGGAGCGGAGTTCACCCGCCCGGGCTCGGCGCACTTCGGCCTTCCTGCGGCTCATCAACATGCCGATCACTGCGAGCAGGATCAGGACGACGACAACGACGACGACGATCCAGATGATGGTGCTGGTCTCCATGAGATTCCTCCCACCTGATGTGGGCCGATTGGCCCCGTTCGGGTTGTGCCGGTGTGCCCGAGGCGAAGTGACGCCTCTCCATTCGCAACCTTGCACTGCCTCGGCGTCGAACGCGAGGGTTATCTCGGATCCGAGACGTGGAGACGGTGCCGTCTCTGGCGCCCGGGAGTCGCCGGGAGTTGGATGGCGGACATGGAGAACGTAGAAGTCAGCACTGGTCCGGTCACCTTCGAGCAGCTCGTCGCCATCACCCGCGACGGCGCCGGCGTCACCCTCGGTGAGCCGGCGCGTACGGCGATCAACGGGGCCCGCGCGGTCGTCGAGGAGCTCGCCGCCGGGACCACGCCGGCCTACGGCATCTCCACCGGATTCGGCGCGCTGGCCACCCGCCACATCCCCACCGCGATGCGGGCCCAGTTGCAGAAGTCGCTGGTGCGCTCCCACGCCGCCGGCTCCGGGCCCGAGGTCGAGCGGGAGGTCGTGCGCGGCCTGATGCTGCTCCGCCTCTCCACGCTGGCGACCGGGCACACCGGCGTACGCCTGGAGACTGCGCAACTGCTCGCCGACCTGCTCACCCACGGCATCACCCCGGTGGTGCGCGAATACGGCTCGCTCGGCTGCTCCGGCGACCTCGCGCCGCTCTCGCACTGCGCGCTCGCCCTGATGGGCGAGGGAGAGGTGCGCGACGCCGCCGGCACCCTGATGCCGGCCGACGAGGCCCTGGCCGCTGCGGGCCTCACACCCGTGGAGCTCGAGGCGAAGGAGGGCCTCGCGCTGATCAACGGCACCGACGGCATGCTCGCCATGTTGGTGATGGCGATCAGTGATCTCCGGATGCTGCTCCGCACCGCCGACATTGCCGCGGCGATGTCGGTCGAGGGCCAGCTCGGCACCGACCGGGTCTTCGCCCCCGAGTTGCAAGCGATCCGACCACACCCCGGCCAGGCACTCTCCGCGGCGAACCTGACCGCGCTCCTCAAGGACTCCGGCGTGGTTGCCTCTCACCGCGGGCCCGACTGCAACCGCGTGCAGGATGCCTACTCCCTGCGCTGCTCGCCGCAGGTGCACGGCGGGGCCCGGGACACAGTCGAGTACGCCGCCCAGGTCGCCGGCCGCGAGCTCGACAGCGCCGTGGACAACCCGGTTGTGCTGGCCGAGGAGGGGCGGGTGGAGTCCAACGGCAACTTCCACGGCGCCCCGATCGCCTACGTCCTGGACTTCCTGGCGATCGTCGCCGCCGACGTCGCCTCGATCGGGGAACGCCGCACCGACCGGTTCCTCGACAAGGCACGCAACCACGGGCTCAACCCGTTCCTGGCCGACGACCCCGGCGTCGACTCGGGCCTCATGATCGCGCAGTACACCCAGGCCGCGATCGTCTCCGAGCTCAAGCGTCTGGCCAATCCGGCGTCGGTCGACTCGATTCCGTCCTCGGCGATGCAGGAGGACCACGTGTCAATGGGTTGGTCGGCCGCCCGCAAGCTGCGCCGTTCCGTGGATGGGCTGACCCGGGTGGTCGCCATCGAGGTGCTCACCGCAGCCCGGGCCCTGGACATGCGGGCGCCGTTCGAGCCGTCACCCGCCACCGGGGCCGTCGTACGCGTGCTGCGTGAAGCCGGTATCGAGGGCCCCGGACCCGATCGTCATCTTTCGCCCGAGATCGAGAAGGCGGTCGAACTGGTCGCCTCGGGCGCCGTGCTGGCCGCCGCTGAAGAAGTGGTCGGAGAGCTCGCATGAGCCTGCGCCCCTGCCCCGTTGCGTCCTGCGTTCCGGACGCCACCACGACCACCTCGCAGGACGCTCTTCAAGACGTCCTGCGGTGCGGTCGCCCCGACAGCCCGTTCGCAGGACGTCCCACGAGAAGGAAGCTGAACCGATGACCACCAACCCCCGCCTGCCCATCCACGCCGCCACCGGCACCGAGCTCTCCGCCAAGTCGTGGCAGACCGAGGCCCCCCTGCGGATGCTGATGAACAACCTGGACCCCGAGAACGCGGAGCGCCCTGAAGACCTCGTGGTCTACGGCGGCACCGGCAAGGCCGCACGCAACTGGGAGTCCTACGACGCACTGGTGCGGACGCTGCGTGACCTCGAGGACGACGAGACGATGCTCGTCCAGAGCGGCAAGCCGGTGGGCGTCATGCGCACCCACGAGTGGGCGCCGCGGGTGATGATCGCCAACTCCAACCTGGTCGGCGACTGGGCCAACTGGGAGGAGTTCCGTCGGCTCGAGGATCTCGGACTGACGATGTACGGCCAGATGACCGCCGGGTCGTGGATCTACATCGGCACCCAGGGCATCCTGCAGGGGACCTTCGAGACATTCGCAGCAGTGGCGGACAAGCGATTCGACGGGACGATGGCCGGAACGATCACGCTGACCGCCGGCCTCGGTGGCATGGGCGGCGCCCAACCACTCGCCGTGACGATGAACGACGGGGTCGCGATCTGCATCGAGTGCGACCAGACGCGGATCACCCGACGGGTCGAGCACCGCTTCCTCGACGTGCAGGCCGACTCGATGGAGCACGCCCTCGAGCTGGCCGTCGAGGCCAGGGACGCCCGCAAGCCGCTGTCCATCGGAGTCCTGGGCAACGCCGCGGAGATGGTGCCGGCGCTGCTCGAACAGGACGCGCCGATCGACATCGTGACCGACCAGACCTCGGCCCACGACCCGCTGTTCTACCTGCCCGCCGGGGTGGCGTTCGAGGACTGGGAGGCCGAGCGCGCCAAGGATCCCGCCGGCTTCACCAAGGCTGCACAGGCCTCGATGGCCGCTCACGTGCGGGCGATGGTCGAGTTCCAGGATGCGGGAGCCGAGGTGTTCGACTACGGCAACTCCATCCGTGACGAGGCCCGAAAGGGGGGTTACGACCGCGCGTTCGAGTTCCCCGGCTTCGTTCCGGCCTACATCCGGCCGCTGTTCTGCGAGGGCAAGGGCCCGTTCCGTTGGGCCGCGCTCTCCGGCGACCCGGCCGACATCGCCGCCACCGACCGCGCGATCAAGGAACTCTTCCCGGCTGATGCGAAGCCGGAGTACGCCCGCCTGCACAAGTGGCTCGACATGGCCGCCGAGCGGGTCTCCTTCCAAGGGCTGCCGGCACGCATCTGCTGGCTCGGGTACGGCGACCGGCATCGCGCCGGGCTGAAGTTCAACGAGATGGTGGCCTCGGGGGAGCTGAAGGCGCCGGTCGTGATCGGTCGCGACCACCTGGACTGTGGCTCGGTGGCCTCGCCCTACCGCGAGACCGAGTCGATGCTCGACGGCTCCGACGCGATCGCCGACTGGGCGCTGCTGAACGCACTGGTCAACACCGCCTCCGGAGCGACCTGGGTGAGCATCCACCACGGCGGTGGGGTCGGCATGGGTCGGTCCATCCACGCCGGCCAGGTCTGTGTCGCCGACGGCACCGACCTGGCCGCGCAGAAAATCGAGCGCGTGCTCACCAACGACCCGGGCATGGGCGTGATCCGGCACGTCGATGCGGGCTACGACCGGGCCGACGAGGTGGCGAGGGAACGCGGCGTACGCATCCCGATGCGCGAGGGCTGAGCCTCAGAGACGGGTGAACCAGTCGGCCAGGTCCCTGGCCCGGCCGGGGCAGCTGACGTTGCGGTCCCGGCTGTCCGCGACCCACTGGCCGAGCAGCGCCTTGCCACCCTGGATGGACTCCTCGGCGCAGCGGCTGACCGCCTCGGCCTCGGACGTCTGGCCAGCCGCGCGCCACTCGGGGACCCCGAAGCTCAAATCGCCCACGACGGTGTCCCACAGGTGTGGGGTGGAGTAGGCGCCGACGAGGTAGTCAGCCTCCCGGTAGGACCGCTCGACCCCCTTCACCACCGCGGCATTCGCCGTCTTGTCGTCACTCCAGGCGACCAGCGGAGGAGAGGGAACCGTCTCGACGTCCATCCAGATCGAGGGGACCTCCAGACCGACCTCCTCCATGGTGGCGAGGTT
Organism: Nocardioides sp.; assembly: GCA_030452025.1. Taxonomy (GTDB): domain Bacteria; phylum Actinomycetota; class Actinomycetes; order Propionibacteriales; family Nocardioidaceae; genus Nocardioides. The sequence goes on from JAKDNC010000073.1 coordinate 7,128, forward strand.
GAACTCGGCCTGTGCGTAGCCCCAGTTCGCGAGCCGGCCCTCCGTGGAATCGGCGTCGTAGGGGCCGTCGTCGCCGTGCTCGTCGAGCTGGTCGTCGGAGGGATAGGTCGCCACGGCGTACGTCGACACGAGGACGTCGTTCTGCCTCGCCCACGACAACTGTTCGTCCAGACAGGGGTTCTGCGTCATCGCCGGACCGTTGGTCAGGCCGACGATCACGAATCTCCACTCGGCCTTGGGCATCGGCATGCCCAGGCCGACCCGCTCGGGGATCGGGCCGACGCCCTTGGCGCACTGCGGCCAACTGATGTCCGCGCCGTACGTCGGGTCCCGGAGCTGCACGCCCTCCGGCGTCGGCACCTTGCTGGCCTGCTTCTCGACCAGGTCGGCCAGCGGGTCGCGGTCGGGGGAGGCGCTGGCGTTGGCGTCGGGTGTGGTTCCGTCAGGTGTCTCGCCGGCCTCGATCCCCGCCGGCTGGCGTTCCTCGGCGTCGCTCTGGGCGTCGCTCGGGGCGTCGCCACCTCCGACACACCCGGCGAGCAGAATGGCCGGGAGCAGCACAGCCAGCGCGGATACCGGTGCGTGGCCGGAACGTTGGTGACGGGGCATTCGGTGAGTGTAGGGGCGCGGCGCCCTGATGCCTCGGGAACGAAGGTTGCCCGGCCATCGCGGGCTCAGCTCTTGCGGGGCACCAGTCCCAGCGCCATCCGGACGGCCAGGACGATCGCGGCCACCATAGCCGCGACGCCCACAGAGGTCCACAGCCCGCGAGTCAGCGTTGACCACAGGACAGCGGGCACGGTCCCATCGGCGTCGCCGGCCACCCCCGGGCGCGCGACCAGGAGTACGCCGGCCAGCAGGGCGAGCGTGATGAGCGAGGCGACCGCGAGGTGTCCGAGCGCCGCGAGTCGACGCCGTGCAGTGAGCAGGGTGAGCACGATGGCCACCAGCCATGCGAGCGGCAACCAGGAGCCGGCCTTCTGGATCAGGTCGTAGTAGCCACGCGCCCGTTCGACATCGGAGGTGCGCAGGGCCTTCACGGTGAGGTCGCGGTCGGCCAGCCCAGATGGGATCTGGACCCCTTCGTTGCGGAGCGCCTTCGTGACGTCGTCGACGAGTGGGGCCAGGTCCACACGCACCCACTGGCTGTTGCGGCGGGTGTCGTCCGAGTCGAGAATCCGTCGAACCTGACGGTGCAGGATCCGGTTGCCACCCTCCCACGCCGGCGGAAACTCCGGGCCCTCCAGGACACGGGTCAGCGCACGGTCGACCCCTTCGGTCACCTGCGGACGGGTGGCTGCGGGGCCCAGTTGGGAAAGGACCCGGCTCTCGATCTCCCTGTGTGCGGCGTCGACGAGCACCGTCTCCTCGGCCAGCGGCGCCACGGTGTCGACGTACTCATCGGTCTCGCCGACCGTGGTGGCGACCCACGACGAGACGAGGGCGAGCGGCAGCAACAGCGCAGTGATCAGCACCAGCAGCGCGGTGATCGGTCGGGGAAGCATCCTGAGACCGTAGGGGATGACCCCTGAGCGGTCAGGCTCGTCGTTGCCACCAGCGTCGTCGTGGCCGGTTCGAGGCCTCGGCCTCGGAGGCAGCGGCGGCGGCCGCGCGTCGCGCCGTACGACGCTCGTGCCAGCGCGCGACCTCGACGTCGACGTCACGGGTGGGCGTCACCACCGGGGGACCGCCTTCGAGCTGGCGCCGGGCGGCCACGACGCGACGGTTGAAGTCCTCGAGGATGTCGCGGACCCGCTTCTCGACGTTTTCGCGGTCCAACGCCGCGTCCAGCCGAAGGTTCTCCTTTCGGAGCTCGAGCGCTGGTGGGAGCACGCTGATCTTCTCGCGCTCGACCAGCTTCTTGAGCCACCAGTCGGGGTCGTGCCTCTCCCCGAGGTCGTCGATCGGCTTGCCCTGGCCCGGCAGGTCGTCGAACTCTCCGCGCTCCATGGCTTGGGTGACCTGCAGCTCCACCCACAGGTGGGCCTGCTGCATCCGCGCCGCGGCCGCGGCACTTCCCTTGGGCTCGCGACCCGATCGTGGCGCCTGGTCCGACGGCCGCTCGTCGGCGTGCTCCTGCTCCGGCTGCGCCAGGTTCTGCTCCGCCCGCTCCTTGCCCGAGGGACGGCCCGGCGACCAGTCCTCGCTCTTCGGCACAGTCATCACCCCTTGAACGTCGTCCCGTCAGCCTACGACGCGGCCTCGGCAACGTCTCGCGGAGCGGCGGAGGTCAGTCCTCGACGGGATTCCGGGGGAGCACCAACAGCGCGATCGCCGCGAGGACGGCCGCGCCCGCACAGACCGCCCACACCGTCAGGTAGCCCGCCAGCGGTGCCTGACCTTCCGTGGGCACACCCAGCGACCCCGTCGCGGCCAGCGCAATCGCGAAGATCGCGGAGGCGATGGCTCCACCGACCGTCTTGGTGGCGTTGGTCATCCCGGCCGCGAACCCGGTCCGCTCCGGGGGTGCAGCCGCGGCGGCAGCGGCCGGCAAGGCTGCCACGAGTACGCCGGAGCCGAGTCCCGCGATGCCCATGTTCAGCAGCGCCTGGAGCGTGGTGTCGTGCAACGGCAGGAACAACGCGTAGCCGGTGGCAACCAGCAGGCAGCCGGTCACCAGCGCGCCACGCGGCCCGACCACGCGGGCCAGCAGCGGCAGGGACAGGGCGCCGATCACCATGGTGATCACGTAGAGCCCGATCAGGGCCGAGACGAATCCTGCATCGGCGCCGAGCCCGTATCCGGCGACGTCAGGGTCGGTGCGCGCGAAGGTGGACAACGGGATCTGTGCGCCCAGGACCGACATCCCGAAGAGGAAGGCGGTCAGCTGCAGTGGCCACTGCCTCCGCTGGGCGAAGAGACGCACGTCGATCAGTGGCTCGGTCTGGCTGCCCTCGAAGCGGACGAACGGGATCAGGCTGATCGCGCCCAGCCCGATCAACGCCCAGGCCGCCACGCTGTCGACGCCCTGGACCCGGATCAGGATCAGGCCGGCCATCACCAGGCCGAGGGTGAGGGTGATCAGTGTCAGGCCGGTCAGGTCGACGCCACCGGTGGATTCGCCGCGGACGTTCTCGATGCCGAACCAGATCACCACGAAGCAGGCGGACACCACGATCGCCGGGAGCATCAGCAGGAACGTCATCGACGTCGACTCCACGAGCGCGCCACTGGTCACAGCCCCCACGATGACGCCCAACTCGAGGGCGGCCACGAGGAAGGCGGCCGAGCGTCGGGTCAGTCGAGCCTGCTCGCCGGTGCCGG
>JAKDNC010000762.1 GCA_030452025.1 Nocardioides sp.
GAAGCACCTGATGAAGTATCGCAATTCGATCGCAGCCGGAGAGCCTGTCGAGGAGTTGCTCGTCGAGGGATTCGAAGCGGTCGGACCCTGACATGAACGGCGCTTCGGAACATGGGACCGGGTTGCCCCTGCAGTCGATTGCCCATGACCTCTGGGCTGCTGCGACCCAGAGTCTACCGATCCAACCCTCTGCGCGTGAGCTCGGCAATGACGTGGACGCTGCCTACCAGGTCCAGGACCTGCTCACCCTGAAGTCGATCTGGGCGGGTGCGGCTGTGAGCGGGCACAAGGTGACCAGCCATCGCGACCTTCCCTGTTTCGGGGTGCTCTTCGACGCCATGCATCACGCAGGGCCTGACCCACTTGACTGCGGTCACCTGATCCGACCCAGGGTCCAGGTCGGAGTCGGCTTCGTGGTGGGCGAGGACCTGACCGGCCGAAGTATCGACCCCACATCGGCGGCTTCTGTGGTCTCCGCGGTCGTGCCGGTCGTCGAGGTGGTTGACTCCCGCATCGCAACCGACTCGCTGGAGCAGGTCGACGTTGTCGCCGACAACGCCGGCGCAGCCCGCTACGTCGTGGGAGATCTCTCCCCGGCGCCGGACCTGGAGCAACCACTGAGCGCACGGCTGGAGCGGGACGGAAAACCGGCAGCGGACGACGGCCCACCGATCCGTCCCACGAATGCCTTCGCCTGGCTGACCGGGAGCCTGCGTGCGCTCGGGTTGCCACTACTTGCCGGTGAGCTGGTGCTCGTCGGTGAACTGACCCGATCTCTGCCCGGGGCAGATGCCGACTGGACCGGCTCTCTGGCCGGGATCGGAGACGTCACGGTCACCACCCGCTTGGCCGCCGCCTCGTGGCGACGAAGCCACCCCAACACCAGGAGTTACGCATGACGGACACTGGACTCGCCCCGCTCGTCGGAACCGTGGTGCTCGACCTCTCCAGGGCTGTGGCGGGCCCCCAGACCGGGATGATGCTCGGTGACATGGGCGCTCGAGTGATCAAGGTGGAGAGCCCGAAGGGGGATGACAGCCGTGGCTGGGGTCCCCCCTTCATCGGGGAGGACGGCGAGGAAGCGACGTACTTCTACTGCGTCAATCGCAACAAGGAGTCGATCACGCTTGACCTGAAGGATTCTGAAGACAGCTACGTGCTCGCCCGCCTCGTCAAGCGCGCAGACGTCCTGATCGAGAACTTTCGCACCGGTGTCCTGGCCCGGCTCGGCTTCTCCGTGGAGCGCCTGCACGAACTGAATCCTGGGCTGGTGATCCTGAGCATCACCGGTTTCGGTCACGACGGACCCGAGGGGCAGCGCGCCGGCTACGACCAGATCCTGCAGGGCGAGGGCGGTCTGATGAGCCTCACCGGCCCGCATGACGACAACCCCACCAAGGTCGGTGTCCCGATAGCCGACATCCTCGCGGGGATGAACGGCGCGTACGGCGTTCTCAGTGCGTTGCTCGAGCGGACCCGCACGGGCAAGGGGCGGGTCGTGCGCACCTCGTTGCTGGCGGCGATGGTTGGCGCCCACACGTTTCAAGGCACTCGGTGGACCGTGGCCAAGGAGGTCCCTGGCGCATCTGGTGCGCATCATCCCGCGATCTCGCCGTACGGCATGTTCAAGACCGCTACGGCGCCAGTCCAGGTTGCCTGCGGTTCCGAGTCGCTGTGGCACTCCTTCGCCATCGCGATCGGTCTGGACCCTGAGACTCCGCAGTTCGCCGTCAACCAGCAGCGGGTCACGGACCGCGATGCCCTGACCGCGAGGATCGAAGAGATCTTTGCCACGGCGCCCGCCGAGCACTGGCTCGAACTGATGGCCGGGGCAGGCATCCCGGCCGGCAAGGTGCGGAGCCTGGACGACGTCTACGGCTGGGAGCAGACCCGTTCTCAGGGCCTGGTCATCGAGGTCGAGCACGCCACG
>JAKDNC010000074.1 GCA_030452025.1 Nocardioides sp.
CCCGTCGTCGCCCTCTTCGGGAGCGGTGATCATGACCAGCGGCGCCGGGCTCTCCAACTCCTCGCCGGCCAGTTCCTCGCCGGCCAGCTTCTCGCCGTCCTGACCCTCGGCGGCCCGTTCAGTCCAGGCGGTCTGACCCTTCACGCAGCTCTGGATCACCGGGAACGCAAGCGTCTCCCCCTCGGCGTCGGGCAACGACACCGAGAGCTCGAAGGTGTCGCGCTGGCCGTCAGGCAGCGGGGTCTTCGCGGAGTAGACGATCTGGCTGACCCGCTCGGTCAGCGTGTTGCCGTGTGCGTCGGTGACCGGCTCGTCGAGCTGCTGCTTCACCGTCTTGACGTCATAGAACGCATTGCGGGTCGGGGTCACCGTAAGTATGTCCTCGGGCATCTTGATCGCGATCTTGTTCGTCGCCGAGCCGTCGCAGCCGTGGGGCACGCTGAAGGTCAGGATCGACGAGCTGCCGGCGGCGGTCGACGACGCGGCGACGCTCACATGGGCCGAGGCCGGCGAGGCCGCCAGGAAGGCTGACCCGACGACGACCGGGACGACGGCTGCGCGGGCGAGAATACGGTTGAGCTTCACAATTCTGCTTCTTTCGTGAGAAGTGGGCTGGAAAGCCTGAACAGCGTTCAGGCGGAGTTGAAGGTGCGGGCCAACGCCGGGATCCGGCGTACGACGACCTGGTCGACCAGCAGGATCACCAACAGCGAGATCCCGAACAGCGGCAGGAAGACCCCCAACGCCACGAGTCCCACGGCCAGCAACGGCGAGGCCTTGATCGGCATTCGGCCCCGGGGTGCCCCGACCTGCTTGGCCGGACGACGGCGCCACCACATCAACGGGCCGGTGATGCAGGAGGCCATCACGCCGATGCACATCAGAAGCGACAACCAGAACGAGAACGTCCCGAGGCTGCGCCCCTCGTGCAGTCCGATCCCCTGAGCAACGACCTTGGCCAGCGCGGGGTAGTCGTCGTACCCGTAGGTCGAGACCACCTCGCCGCCGAAGCGGCCGACGTGGACGGTCTGCTCCTCCGACGGCGCGTCGAAGGCGTAGCCGATCACCGAGTAGACCCCGTCTTCCTCCGCCGGGAGTGCCACGGTCATGGGATGCCGCAACCCCTCCCCGTCGGCCACCTGGAGCGCGGTGTCGACGTTGGCCACGCTGGCCCCCTGATGGGCCGTGCCGGACTTCGGCACCTCGCTCTTGCCCGATCCCCAGGGCACCTGGTGGCTGTGCGGCAGGGACTCGTCGAGCGTCGAGACCGGGTTCGAGAGCGCTCCCGGGTCGTTGCTCCACATCGAGGTGTTCCGATCGGTGGCCAACTGTTGCGCCTTCTCGCCCCAGACACCGGTCCAGGGCAGCCCGGAGACCATCAGGAACAGCAGCGCCAGGCCGACGAACGCCCCGATCCGGCCGTGCCGGGAGCGCAGCGACTTCGGTCGCTTCTTGCGCATCCCCCGCATCTTCACGAACAGGTAGTAGCCGGTCAGTGCCATCACGATTGCCCAGCACACGCCCAGCTCGATCAGCCGGTCGCCCCACGTGCCCGCCATCAGGTCAGCGTGGATCCGGACGGCGTAGCCGCTCAGCATGGTGTCGGGGTTGAGCTCACCGAGCACCTCGGCACCCCACGGGTTGACGAACACCTCACGGGGCCCGCCGTCCGCGGTGACGATCGAGAAGACGGTGCTCCTCGAGTCGTCGCGGGGCTCGGCCATGGACACAACGGTCGCGTCCGGGTAGTCCCGCTCGACGGCCTTGAGCTGGGCGTCGTACGGCTGGGTGAAGTCCATGTCGGCGGGCTGTTCCACCGTCATGACGTCGGCGTGCAGCAACGGCTCCAGCTGGAACCGCAGCAGGTAGATCAGGCCGGTGACAGAGAGCACCAGCAGGATCGGCACGACCAGGAAGCTGGCGTAGAAGTGCCACCTCCAGAATGCCCGGAACCACCCGGACGGTCCGGCGGCGCGCGTCACCGGTCTCTCCTCTTGCAGGGTCATGTCCCTCCTCGGACACGTGGGTGTGCCACCGCCTCCGAGCGCCCCTCGTCTCGGAGGGTGCGTCGGTGGGGTGGATCGATCAGGCCGGGAGGAGGACCGGCGGACCGCGTCGCGCGAGGCTGCGCGACAACACGAGGAGGAAGCGTGGCGTGGCGACGGCGTGCGTCACCGAGCGATGCGGCGCAGGCGCGGCGAGGCTGACCAGCTGCGTGCGCAGGGTGGGTACGACGACCGTGACGGCCAGTGCGAGCAGGGTCCACAGGGCCCGTTCACCGACGGCGAGCCAGAGGCCGACCAACGCCGCGGCAAGCATGTGCACGACCATCATCGGCGCGTGCGGGCCGGTGAGGTCACCGAAGAGGTGCACCACCCCGTCGGGGATCGCGAGTTGCGCGTCGACCTGCGGCCTGGTGCGGTCGTACTGCTCGTAAAGCGTGCCGGCGGCGTTCGGGTCGAAGGCACGCGGCGTCGGCCTCGGCGAGGCTGCTGCGACCGGGTCGCCCGCGTGGCCGGCGGACATCGTCAGGACGGCGTGGACGGCCGCCTGGCCGCCCACGGTCAGCACAACCACGCGCAAGGTCGAGGCCGGTCGGCCCAGGAGCATCGCGATGACGAGAGTGGTGCCGGTGAAGAGCCAGAAGAGCCCGCCCGCGGAGGGCAGCCGACCGTCGGCGACCACGTGGGCGAGGACGCCGGTGCCCATGATGACGAAGGCCAGGACGAACGCGCGCAACCAACGCAGCGTCGTGCTCACCCTGGCGTCCACGCGCGACATTGTCGCAGACTCGCCGGGCCCCGTGCCCCGCGGTGGCCCTCGCAAGCACGCGGTCCCGTCGGTGAGTGGCGCTCAGCCCCAGAAGATCCGCTCCACGACGCTGCGGGCGCGTCGGGTGGTGCGCAGGTAGTCGTTGACCATCGCGTCTGATTCCCCGGGAGAGTACCCCAGCACCTCCGCCGCAGCGGCACGCTCACGCGGCGAGCGTGGCAGCTGGTCGTTCGCCTTGCCGCGGACCAGCGTGATCGCATTGCGCAGCGAGCTGACCAGGGTCCAGGCGTTGCGCAGCATGGCGGCGTCGCCCGAGTCGAGGACCTCGACGTCGGTGGCCGCTTCCAGTGCGTCCAGGGTGCGCGGCGTCCGCAGCTCAGGGTGACGCCCGGCGTGCAGCATCTGGATCAGCTGGACCGTCCACTCGATGTCGGCCAGCCCGCCGCGCCCCAGCTTCAGGTGGGTGTTGGGGTCGGCGCCGCGCGGCAGCCGCTCGTCGTCCACGCGCGCCTTGATGCGGCGTACCTCCAGGACGTCGTCCGCGCTGATCCCGTCCTCCGGGAAGCGCAACGGGTCGATCAGATCGGTGAACCGCTGGCGGAGCGCCTCGTCGCCCACGACCGCATCGGCACGCAGCAGGGCCTGGAACTCCCACACGTGGGACCACTTGGCGTAGTAGCCCCGGTAGGACTCGATGGTGCGGACGATCGGTCCTTGCTTCCCCTCGGGACGCAGATCCGCATCGATCTCCAGGGGCGGGTCGGTGGCCGGCATCGCGAGCATCCGGCGCAACTCGTTGACGACCGCCTGCGCATAGGACGCCGCCTTCTGAGGGTCGGCGCCCTCGAGCGGCTCGTGCACGAACATCACGTCCGCGTCACTGCCGTAGGAGAGCTCGCAGCCGCCGTACCTGCCCATCCCGATGATCGCGATTCGGGTCGGCGCCTCGTCGATCTTTCGTTCGGCGCGGACCGAGCGCGCGGCCACGTCGAGGGTCGCCTCGAGGGTGGCATGGGTGAGGCTCGAGAGCCCATTGCCGACCGTGGTGACGTCGAGCTTCCCGAGAAGCTCACCGCTGGCGATGCGCAGCAGCTCGCGGCGGCGGATCGAGCGGACCGACTTCACCGCGGCGTCGAAATTCTCCTGGCGCCCGGCGGAGGCGAGCATCTCGGTGGTCAGCGCCGCCGATCCGAGTGGGGTGAGGTCGCCGCCGAGCACCTTGACGCCCTGGGGCTCCCGCTCGAGCAGGTCCGTGGCGTACGGCGAGGTGCCGAGCACGTGCGCCATGCGTTGGGCGACCTCGCCCTCGTCGCGCAGGAGTCGGAGATACCACGTCGTCGAACCGAGGGTCTCGCTGATCCGGCGGAAGCCGAAGAGTCCCGCGTCAGGGTTGGGTGCGTCGGCGAACCACTCCAGCATCGCCGGAAGCAGCTGGCGCTGGATCGCGGCAGTCCGGGAGACACCGCTGATCAGCCACGCCAAGTGGCGCAGCGCGGCCTCCGGATCGAGGTAACCCAGGGCAGCCAGGCGGTCCTCGGCCTGTTTGGTGGTCAGCCGCAACTCCGGTCCGGGGATCTTCGCGACCGCATTGAGCAGCGGACGGTAGAAGAGCTTCTCGTGCAGCCGACGCACCTCGCGCCGGTGGTGGCGCCACTGTTTGCTGAGCTCCTCGATCGGACTCTTCAGGTGCCCGATCGAACGTCCCAGTCGGCGCAGGGCGTCCTCGTTGTCCGGCACGACGTGGGTACGACGCAGCTGGTAGAGCTGGATCCGGTGCTCGAGGGTGCGCAGGAACGCATAGGCGTCGTGCATCGCCTGCCCGTCCTCACGTCCGACGTACCCGCCCCTGGTCAGCTCGGCCAGCGCAGAGAGCGTCGTCCCCGACCGGACCCGTTCATCGGCCCGGCCGTGGACCAGCTGGAGCAGCTGGACGGCGAACTCGACGTCGCGCAGGCCCCCGGAGCCGAGCTTGAGCTGGCGCGCAGCGACGTCGTCGGGAATGTGGTCCAGGACGCGGCGGCGCATCGACTGGACGTCCTCGACGAAGTGTTCCCTGCTCGCTGCCGCCCACACCATTGGCATGATCATTGCGGTGTACTCCCGGCCCAGCTCCATGTCGCCGGCTATCGGGCGTGCCTTGAGCAGAGCCTGGAACTCCCAAGTCTTCGCCCAGCGCTCGTAGTAACCCTGGTGGCTGGCAAGCGTGCGGACCAATGGCCCGGCCTTGCCCTCGGGGCGCAGGTTCGGGTCGACCGGCCAGATCGTGCCCTCGGCTGTGTGGTCGGAGCAGATCTGCATCAGGGCCCCGGCGAGCTGAGTGGCCACCCTGGTGGCCTCGTGATTGCCCGCGCCCTCGACTGGCTCGTGGACGAAGATGACGTCGACGTCGCTGACGTAGTTGAGCTCGTGGCCGCCACACTTGCCCATCGCGACCACGCTCAGCCGGACCAGGTCGGCGGTCTCGCCCACCCGGGTGCGGGCAACGGCCAGGGCCGCGTCGACGGTCCCGGCCGCGAGGTCCGAGAGCTCGGCAGCGATGTCGTCAACGCCCACGTGATGGGCCAGGTCACGGGAGGCCATCCGGAGAAGGATCCGGCGGTACTCCACGCGCAGCGCGTCGACCGCCTCGCTGTCCGGGAGCGTCGAGACTGGCGCGTGCGCGCCGGGGTCGGCACCGACGGCACGCATGAGTGCCGCGCGGACGGCGTACGCCGCGGGCCGGGTGATGCCGAGGGTCGGGTCGGTGAGCTCGCGCCAGTGGGAGGGGTGGCGGTGCAGGTGATCGGCGAGCGCCTCGCTGGCACCGAGGACGCTGAAGAGCCGCATCGCGGTGCCCTCGTCAAGGAGCCCGTCCAGGAACGCCTCACGGTCCTCGACCAGGTCAGCCAGCTCGGCCAGCGCGTCGACGGCCCGGTCGGGATCGGCGGTGCGGGTCAGGACCGGGATGAGCTCGTCGGCCATCGGCGCCAGTCGGGCGAGGTTCTGCGCCGAGCGCTCCGGGTCCTGGAACCCCTGTCGCAGCAGGTTGCCGCGAGTCCCGGTCCGGCCGCTCATGCCTTCATCAGCCCCGCGAATCTCTCGAAGACCGGTCGCCATGCAGAGTCCATCTCGGCCCGCGCCTCCTTGATGCTGACGATCAGGGCCGCCTGGTCGACGCCTCGGCGCTGGTGCTCCTCCCGGTCGCCCTCGGCCCACGGCACGACAACGTGTTCGTCGATCTCCGGGTGGAGCTGGAGGCCCCAGACGGTCGTCGCGAAGCGGACGACCTGGACGTCGCCGTCGGCGGTTGCGAGGAGCTCGGCGCCCTCGGGGAGAACACCGACGACGTCGTTGTTCCAGTGGATGCCGCGGATCTGCTTCGTCGGCGCCATCACCTGGTCCTCATCGGCGGCCGGGAGCCAGCCGACGTCAAGAAGGCCGAGCTGCTGACCCCTGGGGTTGACCCGCACCTCGCCGCCGAGGGCCACTGCGATCAGCTGATTGCCGAGGCAGATCCCCATCGTCGGCACGTTCGTGGCGGAGGCCTCGCGGATGAGTTCCTTGACAGGACCCAGCCAGTGGTGGACCTCGTCGTCATAGGCGCTCATCGCCCCGCCCAGCACCAGCAGGCCGTCGTACTCCCGGAGGTCGGGGAGAGTGTCCCCGGCGTAGGGACGGCACACCTCGACGCCTACCCCGGCCTCGGCCAACCAGTCACCGACGTGGGCGGGCGGACACATCGCCTGGTGTTCGATGACAAGGACTCGTGGGCTACTCATCGCCGCGCTCACAGGACCGGGAGCATCCGGTCACGCTCGAATGCCGAGACCTGGCCGCGGTATTCCTCCCACTCCGCACGCTTGTTGCGCAGGAAGTAGTCGTAGACGTGCTCACCGAGCGTCTCGGCCAACAGCTCGGAATCCTCGGCGACCTTGATCGCCTCCGACAACGTCTTGGGCAACGGCTCGATGCCGAGGCTCTTGCGCTCGCGCTCGTTGAGGGACCAGACGTCGTCCTCGGCCTCGCGCGGCAACTCGTAGTCCTCCTCGATGCCCTTCATGCCCGCGGCGAGGATCACCGCGAAGGCGAGGTAGGGGTTGCAGGCGGCGTCGATGGTGCGCAGCTCGACACGCGTCGACTGGACCTTGTTCGGCTTGTACATCGGCACCCGGATCATGGCGGAGCGGTTGTTGTGGCCCCAACAGATGTACGACGGGGCCTCACCGCCGCCGATCAGACGCTTGTAGCTGTTGACCCACTGGTTGGTGACGCAGGTGATCTCGGCGGCGTGGGTGAGGATCCCGGCGATGAACTTTCGTCCTGTCCGAGAGAGCTGGTATTGCGCACCCGCCTCGAAGAAGGCATTGCTGTCCCCCTCGAACAGCGACACGTGGGTGTGCATCCCCGAGCCGGGGTGGGTGGTGAACGGCTTGGGCATGAAGGTCGCCCAGATGCCCTGGCCCAACGCCACCTCACGCACCACGGTGCGGAAGGTCATGATGTTGTCCGCAGTGCTCAGCGCGTCGGCGTACCGGAGGTCGATCTCCTGCTGGCCGGGGCCGCCCTCGTGGTGGCTGAACTCCACGGAGATGCCCATCGACTCGAGCATCGTGATCGCCTCTCGGCGGAAGTCGGCCCCGTGGGACTGGGCGGTGTGGTCGAAGTAACCGCTCCGGTCGACCGGGATCGGGTCGTCGCCGGAGTTGGGGGTGTCCTTGAAGAGGTAGAACTCGATCTCAGGATGGGTGTAGAAGGTGAAGCCCTTCTCGGCGGCGTCGGAGAGCGTCCGCTTGAGCACGTAGCGCGGGTCGGCGTACGACGGGGAGCCGTCAGGCATCACGATGTCGCAGAACATCCGCGCCGTCGCCGGCCCCTCACCGCGCCACGGGAGGATTTGGAAGGTCGACGCGTCGGGCATCGCGAGCATGTCCGCCTCGAAGACCCGGGCGAAACCCTCGATGGCCGATCCGTCGAAGCCGATGCCTTCCTCGAAGGCATTCTCCAACTCGGCCGGCGCGACCGCGACGGACTTGAGGAATCCGAGCACATCGGTGAACCAGAGGCGGACGAACCGGATGTCGCGTTCTTCAAGTGCGCGCAGCACGAAGTCTTCCTGCTTACCCATGGGTCCCACTATGGCGCATGGTCTGGTTCGTGCATGTGACAGCCTCGCCGACCCGGCGCGAACGTCCACCGCGTGCGCGCTCGCTCCGGGTCAGCGGGGGACGTTCTCGAGCTCGGCCAGCCAGGCTGTGGGGCTGGCATCAGACGGCATCCGCCAGTCGCCGCGCGGTGACATCGTGCCACCGGCAGAGACCTTGGGCCCGTTGGGCAGCGCGGATCGCTTGAACTGGGAGGCGAAGAACCGAGTGATGAAGGCCTCCAGCCACCTGCGGATGGTGGGCAGGTCGTAGGCGACCCGGCCTTCCTCGGGGAAGCCCGGGGGCCACTCCCCCACGGCCGCGTCCCGCCAGGCGTGCATCGCCAGGAAGGCGATCTTGCTGGGTCGGGCTCCGCAGCGCAGCGTGTGGAAGAGCGAGAAGTCCTGCAGTGCATAGGGTCCGACCGAGTCCTCGGTCGCCTGCGGTTTCGCGCCCGCCTCGGTCGGGATCAGCTCGGGGGTGATCTCCTGGTCGAGGATCTCGCGTAGCACGTCCGCGATCTCACCGGAGGAGTCGTCGGCAGCGAACTGACCACTGTCGATCACCCAGCGGATCAGGTGCTGGATCAGCGTCTTCGGGACTCCGGAGTTCACCGTGTAGTGCGACATCTGGTCGCCGACGCCATAGGTGCACCAGCCCAGTGCCAGCTCGGAGAGATCGCCGGTGCCGAGCACGATCCCGCCGCGGTGGTTGGCCAGCCGGAAGAGGTAGTCGGTGCGCAGCCCGGCCTGCACGTTCTCGAACGTCACGTCGTAGACGGGCTCGCCGCCGGAGTGCGGGTGGTCCAGGTCGTCGAGCATCTGTGTGGCGGCGGGCTTGATGTCGAGTTCCTCGAAGGTCACCCCCAGCGCCGTCGAGAGCCGCGTCGCGTAGGACTTCGTGGTGTCGCCGGTCGCGAAGCCCGGCATCGTGAACGCGTGGATGTCGTTGCGGGGCCGCCCGAGCCGGTCCATCGCCTTGGCTGCCACGATCAGGGCGTGGGTCGAGTCGAGACCACCCGAGACGCCGATGACGACCTTCGGCTGCCACGAGTCGTCGCCGATCGCGCGCAGCCGCTGCTCGAGCCCGGAGACCTGGATGTTGTAGGCCTCGTAGCAGTCCTGGGCCAGCCGGTCCGCATCGTCGGGAACGAACGGGAACCGGTCCACCTTGCGGCGCAGACCGATGTCGCCGGTCGGCGGCTCCAGGGCGAACTCGATCGTCCGGAACGCCGTGACACGGTCGTCGTAGGTCCGGCGGTTGTCGTCGAAGGTGCCCTGGCGCAGCCGGTCCTGACGGATCCGGGCGAGGTCGATGTCGGCAACGCTGCGCCGCGCCCCCTCCGGGAACCGCTCGGTCTCCGCCAACAGCTCGCCCAGCTCGTAGATCATCGTCTGGCCGTCCCACCCGAGGTCAGTGGTCGACTCGCCCTCACCGGCCGCGGCATAGAGACACGCGGCCAGGCAGCGTGCGCTGGCCGACCGGACCAGCAGTCGACGATCCTCGGCGCGACCGATCGTGATCGGCGAGCCGGAGAGGTTGGCCAGCACGGTCGCACCGGCTAGCGCTGCCTCGCCGCTCGGCGGCAATGGCACCCACATGTCCTCGCACACCTCGACGTGCAGCTTCAGTCCGGGCACGTCCGTCGCGCTGAAGATCAGGTCGGGACCGAACGGCACCTCGTCGCCGCCGAGCTCGATCCACTCGTCGCGACGATCATCCCCGGGCGCGAAGTGACGCCGCTCGTAGAACTCCCGGTAGGTCGGCAGGTAGGACTTCGGGCTGACGCCGAGAACCTCACCGCCCTGGATCACCACGGCACAGTTGAGCAGCCGGGTCCCTTGCACCAGAGGCGCCCCGACGACCAGCACGGGCCGGATCTCTCGCGACGCCTTGACGACCTCCTGGATCGCCGTCTTCACCCCCTCGAGGAGTGTGTCCTGGAGCAAGAGGTCGTCGATCGCGTACCCCGTGAGCGACAGCTCCGGGAAGAGTGCGACCGCGACGCCCTCCTGGTCGCAGGCGCGCGCCTGCGCGAGGATCCGCTTCGCGTTGGTGGCCGGATCCGCGATCGCCACTGGGGTGGTGCAGGCGGCGACACGGGCGAAGCCATGGGCGTAGGCCGAGTTGAAGTCCACATTCGTGAGTGTAGACGCGCGATTCCCAGAGGTCGCGCCAGCGAGCCGGACGCGCTGTTCAGTCGCGGTGCGCGCTGCGCTGATGGGGTACGACGGTCGCGCCGGAGTGGATGCCCGAGCCCGACCGTGAATCGACGAGGCGAAGACCCACCCCGCGCACCGCATCGATCTGCAGCGGGCTCCTGAGCTCCTCGAGCTTGCGGCGCAGACGCTTGACCACAGACTGCACGTGGGAGCGACCGCCGAGGTGATCGTTGCCCCACACCCGGCGCTGGAGCGACTCGAAGGTCTCGATGTGGCCGAGACTCTCGAGCAGGCAGACCAGCATGTCGTGCTCCAGGGGGGTCAGGCCGATCTCTCT
>JAKDNC010000075.1 GCA_030452025.1 Nocardioides sp.
CCGGCCACGGCCCTCCCGGGCCGGACGACACCTGCCGTTCACCCGGCGGTGCCACACTTGGCACCATGACCAACGACAGGCTTCCGGCACACGCCACCGAGTCCGTCCAGGACGGCCCCGTGGAGTTGGGGCTCCACGCCGTGCCCACCGAGACCTTCGACGTCGAGCCGCCCTATGTCCCCGGCGAGACGGAGTTCGTGGCGCTCAACCAGCACACCGACCGGTTCCTGGACCGCGAACTCTCCTGGCTCCACTTCAACCAGCGTGTCCTCGAGCTCGCCGAGGACACCAGCCTCCCGCTGCTGGAGCGCACCCGGTTCCTGGCCATCTTCGCCAACAACCTCGACGAGTTCTTCATGGTCCGGGTGGCCGGCCTGAAGCGACGCATCGCCGCCGGGGTCGCCGTACGCGCTGCCAGTGGACATCTCCCCCGCGAGGTCCTCGAGCAGATCTGGGCGACCACCTCGGAGCTGATGGCCCGCCACGCACGAGTCTTCGCCGAGGACATCGTCCCGGCCCTGGAGAAGGAGGGCGTCGAGCTGGTTCGATGGGAGGACCTCGAACGTGACGAGCAGAAGCAGTGCAAGCGCCTGTTCAAGGAGCGGGTCTTTCCGGTGTTGACCCCCCTCGCGGTCGATCCGGCGCACCCGTTCCCCTACATCTCGGGGCTCTCGCTCAACATCGCTGTCCTGGTGCGCAACCCGAAGACCGGCAAGGAGCACTTCGCCCGGGTCAAGGTGCCGCCGATCTTCAACCGGTTCGTGCCGCTCGGCAACCAGCGCTTCGTCCCGCTCGAGGACGTCATCGGCGAGCACCTCAAGCGCCTGTTCCCCGGCATGGAGGTGCTCGAGACGCACACCTTCCGGGTCACCCGAAACGAGGACCTCGAGGTCGAGGAGGACGACGCCGAGAACCTGCTCGCCGCGCTGGAGAAGGAGCTGTTGCGCCGCAAGTTCGGCCCACCGGTCCGCCTCGAGGTCGAGGAGTCCATCGCGCCCAAGGTGCTCAACCTGCTCGTCTCCGAGCTCGGGGTCAGCAGCGAGGAAGTGGTCCGGCTGCCCGGCCCGCTCGACCTGCGCGGCCTCAATGACATCGCCGACCTCGACCGCGACGACCTGAAGTACGAAGGGTTCGTCCCCTCCACCCACTTCCGGCTCGCCGAGGTGGAGTCGGCCAGCCCGGTCAACGTCTTCAAAGCCGCGCGACGCAACGACGTGCTCCTGCACCATCCCTACGACTCGTTCGCCACCTCGGTGCAGCGGTTCCTCGAGCAGGCCGCCGCCGACCCGCACGTGCTCGCGATCAAGCAGACGCTCTACCGCACCTCCGGCGACTCCCCGATCATCGATGCGCTCGTCGACGCCGCCGAGGCTGGCAAACAGGTGCTGGTCATCGTCGAGATCAAGGCCCGCTTCGACGAGTCCAACAACATCCGCTGGGCGCGCAAGCTCGAGCACGCCGGCTGCCACGTCGTCTACGGGCTGGTCGGCCTCAAGACCCACTGCAAGCTGTCGATGGTCATTCGCGACGAGGCTGACGCCAATGGAGGGGGAATCCGCCGCTACACCCACATCGGGACCGGAAACTACAACCCGAAGACCGCCCGGATCTACGAGGACTTCGGCCTGGTCTCGGCCGACCAGGCCATCGGCGAGGACGTCGCCCACCTGTTCAACAACCTCAGCGGTTTCTCGCGCAACGCCTCCTACGAGCAGCTCCTGGTCGCACCCGACAGCGTCCGCGACGGCTTGATCGAGCAGATCCACAGCGAGATCGCCCACCACAAGGCCGGACTGCCCGCCCGGATCCGGTTCAAGGCCAACTCGATCGTCGACGAGGCGATCATCGACTCCCTCTACATCGCCTCCCAGGCCGGCGTACCCGTCCAGCTCCTGATCAGGGGCATCTGCGCACTGCGCCCGGGCGTGCCGGGCCTGTCCGAGACGATCGAGGTGCGCTCGATCCTGGGCCGCTTCCTCGAGCACAGCCGCGTCTTCGAGTTCAGCAACGGCGGCGAGCCGGTCACCTGGATCGGCTCGGCCGACATCATGCACCGCAACCTCGACCGCCGCGTCGAGGTGCTCGTCCGGCTGCCCAGCGACGAGCTGGTACGCCGCGTCGCCAAGGTGCTCGACCTGGCCTACGACGACGACATCACCTCGTGGACCCTCGGGCCGGACGCCACCTGGACCCGCAACGCCGGAACGCGCCACCTGCACGAGGAGCTCATCGCGCGGCAGAAGCTCAAGCGCTGAGACGAATGCGGGCAGCAGCCGCACAGGGCCCGGGATCCACGACTCAGCAGCCGGCGAGCAGCACCGGCCCTGAGGTCAGGTTCGTGATCGACGAGGCGTCCGGCTCCGCCTTCCCGGTGAGTACGACGCTCGAGCCGTCCTGCTCGGTGTGGGAGATCGTGAACTCATCGGGGTAGGCGAGCATCTGACCCGGGTCCTCGGCGCCAGCCAACGCACGACGGGACCGGGAGTCGTCCTCGGCCTGGCGCTCATTCTCGAAGTCGAACACGATCGAGAGCCGCCGGTCGGCCTCCATTGCCACCAGGTAGCCCTGCAAGGGGGAGACGCCGCCGGCCTGGTCGACGAGGTGGTCGGCCAGCGACTGCGTCGACGCGTCGGCCTGGGTCATCGACAGCGCCTCACAGGCGTAGTCCCCGATGAACGCCACTGCGTCCAGCGGCGCCTCCACCTGACCGGTGAGCGCCTCCGCGTCGAGCCCGTCGTCGTCACCCTTGACCACCGGCATGGCTGACTCGATGTAGCTCGAGCTGTCGGAGCCGACCAACAGGCCTTCGTCCTCGAGGAAGGCCACGTTCTGCAGCTCAGGGGTGGCCAGCCCGGTGTCGACGGCCAACGCGTCTGCTCCTCCAGTCCAGACCGCACCGTCCATCGCGCCGGAGGACGGCCGGGAGAATCCCAGCGCCTCGAACTTGTCCGCCACCGCCGACAGGTCCTGGTCCAGCTCGAGCACGATCAGCATTCCCTCACGACCTTGGCCGAGCATCTCCCACTCGCTGGTGGCCGGGCTGAACCCCAGCGCGTCGTACAACTCCTCCGACGACGAGGACAGGGACGAGACGCCGAGGTCGCGGTCGGCGACCGCGGCGAGGAACTTGTCCGCACCGGGCCCCACCGGTGGCACGTCCTCCGCGCCGAGCTCCGAGCGCAGCCCGTCCCAGTCCGTCCATGTCACCCGCAGGATGTCGTCGGGCAGCAGCCCGACTGCGTCCGCGTACTCCGAGGACCTCGGCCACACGACGTACCCGATCCCCGCAGCGACGGCGCCGACAGCGACCACCAGCGCCGTGATCAGCGCAAGGTGCCGGTTGCTCATGATGGGGACGCTCCTGACCGGTTGACGACTGGTGTGAGACTACTTCCATGCCGGAGACCGACGTCATCGCCGCAGGCGCCGTCGTCCTTTCCCCCGAGGGATCGGTGCTCGTGGTCCACCGGCCGAAGTACGACGACTGGTCGTTCCCCAAGGGCAAGCTCGACCGCGGCGAACAGGTCGCGGGCTGCGCGATCCGGGAGACCCGGGAGGAGACCGGGCTCGACATCCGCCTCGGCGTGCCACTCACCGCGCAGCGCTATCCCACCAACGGCCGCCACAAGCGTGTGCACTACTGGGTCGGTCGAGTGGTCGGCCCCGACGACGTTTCCGGCTATCAGCCCAACCCGGAGATCGACGACGTCCGCTGGGTCCCGGTGGCCGAAGCGGAGCGGCTGCTCACCTATCCCTACGACCGCGACACCCTCGCTGAGGCGCTCGCAGTGCCCCGGAAGATCCGCACCCTGATCGTGCTGCGCCACGGACCCGCCCACCAGCGGTCGGGCTGGCGCGCGGACGACAGGTTCCGTCCGTTGCTGCGAGCGGGGCAGGGCCAGGCGACCCGGCTGGTGCCGGTGCTGGCGGCCTACGACGCGACCCGGCTGGTCTCCTCGAGCAGCACTCGCTGCGTGGAGACGCTGCTCCCCTACTCCGGCGCCGCCGGAGAGGAGATCGAGGCCATGCCCGCGCTCTCGGAGGAGGAAGCGACACCGGACGGTGTTCGGGTCATCGTGACGGACCTGCTCAGCGGCGCGAAGCGTGCCGTGGTCTGCACCCACCGACCCGTCCTGGTGCACCTGTTCGGCGTGCTGGGCCTGCCCGACCCGCACCTGGAGCCCGGCGAGATGTGCGTCGTCCACCTCCGCAAGGGCGTCGTGGTCGCGATCGAACGCCACCTGGTCCCCTGATTCACAGCCGTCGTCCGGACCGGGCCTGGTGCAACTCTGCGTCCGCGTCAAGGGGAACTTGTCGTAGTTCACGTGATCGTCGTCTCTCTCCCGCACTTCGATGACCAAACGGATCGACACCGTTCACCGTTCATTCACCGAGGCCGAGCAAACCGGTCACTTCGCCTCTTTAACTTCGAAGAGTCAGCATCATCAAGCTCATCAGGAGTCCAGAAGTGAATCGCACTTCCTTCCGCACCGCCGCGGCGCCCGCGATCGCCACGCTCGCTGTCCTCGCTCTCGCCGCCTGCAGTAGCGGAAACGCGACCGAGGGCGGCGACTTGTCCGGGGACGCCGGCGACCCCTCCACCTACGAGGGCCTCAACGGCACTCTCACGGCGGGCGGCGCCTCGTCGCAGGACTCGGCCCAGAGGGCCTGGATCGCAGGCTTCGGCACCGTTGCGCCTGACATGACGGTCACCTATGACCCGCAGGGGTCCGGCGCCGGCCGTGAGAACTTCATCTCGGGTGGCTACAAGTACGCCGGCACCGACGCCTACCTCACCGATGAGGAGGGCGAGCTCAGCGACGCCACCGAGAACTGCGGCAGCACGCCGATCCAGATCCCGAACTATGTCTCCCCGATCGCGATCATCTTCAACGTGGAGGGCGTCGAGGAGCTCAACCTCACCCCCGAGACGCTCGCCGGCATCTTCGCCGGCAAGATCACCAAGTGGGACGACGAGGCGATCAAGGCCGACAACCCGGACACGGACCTCCCCTCGAGCAAGATCCGCCCCGTGCACCGCTCCGACGAGTCGGGCACCACTGAGAACTTCACCGACTACCTCGACGCGGTCGCCGGGAAGAGCTGGAGCGCAGGTGTCGTCGAGACCTGGCCGAAGGACTTCGGCGGCGAGGGCGCCAAGGGCACCGACGGTGTGGTCAAGTCGGTCGCCGACGGTCAGGCGAACGCGATCGGCTACGCCGACGCCAGCAAGGCCGGGGACCTCGGCGTCGCCAATGTCAAGGTCGGCGAGGAGTACGTCGCCCCGACTGCCGACGCCGCGGCCAAGATCCTGGAGGTCTCCCCCGAGGCCGAGAGCGCCAGCGACACCGCGCTGGTCTACGACCTCGACCATGAGACGGCGGAGTCGGGCACCTACCCGATCGTGCTCACCTCCTACCTCCTGGCCTGCCAGAGCTACGACGACGAGGCGACCACCGACCAGGTCAAGGGCTTCCTCACCTATGTCCTCTCCGACCAGGGCCAGCAGATCGGCTCCGACGAGGCCGGTTCCGCGCCGCTCTCCGACGAGCTCCGCACCAAGGCGCAGGGAATCGTCGACACGATCGGCTCCTGATCACGGCAGAGATGAGCACGCAGGGGTTGGGCCCGGCTTCGGGCCCGACCCCTTCCGCCTTGACCACACCCCCCTTCGAACCGTCCCTGGAGGTTCAGTGAGCACCGCCGTCGATCCGGGCCGCCTGGCCCCACCGACCGACAAGGCCGCGGCGAAGCCCCCGGCCCGTCTTGGTGACGTCATCTTCAGCAAGGCGGCACTGGGCTCCGGACTGCTGGTCATCATCTTCTTGGCCGGCGTCGGCATCTTCCTGCTGCTCCAGGGCCTGCCGGCGCTCGATGCCGAGGGCGAGAGCGCCTACGGTGAGCCCAGCATCTGGAAGTTCGTCGGAATGCTGATCTACGGGACGGTCTACGCGTCGTTCCTGGCGATGATCATCGTCACACCGCTCGCAATCGGGCTGGCGCTGGTGATCTCCCACTACGCACCCCGCAAGGTCGCCAAGCCGGTCGGTTACCTCGTCGACCTGCTTGCCGCGGTGCCCAGCGTCGTCTTCGGCCTGTGGGGTCTCGAGGTCTTGGCTCCGCGGCTGCTGCCGGCCTATCAGTGGCTCAACGAACACTTCAGCTGGATCCCGCTCTTCTCCGGCGGGGTCAACCAGCGTTCCTTGCTGACCGCCTCGATCGTGCTGGCCTTCATGGCTCTGCCGATCGTCACCGCGATCCTCCGAGAGATCTTCGCCCAGACTCCCCGCGCCCATGAGGAGGCCGCCCTGGCTCTCGGCGCGACCCGCTGGGAGATGATCCGCCTCGCGGTGTTCCCCTACGCCCGTTCCGGCATGGTCGCCGCGGTGCTTCTCGGCCTGGGCCGTGCCCTCGGCGAGACCATGGCCGTCGCCATGGTGCTCTCCGCGACGGGCACCGGATACCTCACGCTGAGCGTGATCTCGGCCGAGAACCCGAACACCATCGCGGCCTTCATCGCCAACAACTACGCGAACGCCTCGGGCGCCAAGATCAACACGATGATCTTCGCCGGCCTCGCCCTGTTCCTGCTCACGTTCATCGTCAACTTCGCGGGTCGCTGGATCGCCACCCGCGGTCCGAAGAAGGGGTGACGAGATGACGCAGAGCACCAAGACCAGGACCAGGACCGTCGCAGTCCCCGAGGGCAACGGTCACCACCTCTCGGTCAGTGCCGGCAAGCTGCCACGCAACGCCGCACTCCTCACTGCCGCCTTCTCCACGGCCGTCGGCATCGTGCTCGGGCTGATCCTGGGCTCCGGACTGACCCTGATGGCGTTCCTGGGGTGGGTGGTCTTCGTGGTCGCCTATCCGGTCTGGGCCCTGTCGATCGAAGGGCGTCGCAAGGCCACCGACCGGACTGTCCAGGCCCTCGCCTGGTCGATCTTCGTGCTCGCAATGGCGCCCCTGGTCAGCCTCGTCTACACAGTGGTCCTCAAGGGTGGCCCGGTGGTCACCCCGGACTTCCTGTCCCGCGACATGACCGGCTTCGCATCGCTGGGCCAAGGTGGCGGCATCTACCACGCGATCATGGGCACGATCATGGTCACCGCGATCGCCGCGATCATCGCCGTCCCGATCGGCGTCTTCACCGCGGTGTACCTCGTCGAGTACGGCGCCGGGAGGCGGCTGGCACAGAGCATCACCTTCCTGGTCGACGTGATGACGGGGATCCCCTCGATCGTGGCGGGCCTCTTCGCGGTCGCCCTGTTCATCGTGATCACCGGTGATCCGCTGCCCCGCCTGGGCATCGGTGGCGGTGTGGCCCTGGCGCTCCTGATGATCCCGACCGTGATCCGCTCTGTGGAGGAGATGCTGAAGCTGGTCCCCAACGACCTGCGCGAGGCGTCGTACGCCCTGGGGGTGCCGAAGTGGCGCACCATCGTCAAGGTGGTGCTGCCGACCTCGGTCGCCGGCATCGTCACCGGCATCACCCTGGCCATCGCCCGAGTCGCCGGCGAGACCGCACCCCTCCTGCTGATCGTCGGGACCTACCCCGAGGCTAACTGGAGCCCGTTCGATGGCGCTGTGCAGACCCTGCCGGTCTTCATCTACACGTCGCTGGCCGCGACCAGCGACGTGAAGTACGGCGACATCTGGACCGATCGCGTCTGGGGCGCAGCCCTGGTCCTGATCATCATCGTGATGGCCCTCAACCTGATTGCCCGAGTCATCGGGAACGTGTTCGCCCCCAAGTCCGGCCGCTGAACGTCCGGGCGCTGACAGAAGGACAGCTGAGACCATGGCAAAGAGCATCG
Source organism: Nocardioides sp. (assembly GCA_030452025.1). GTDB lineage: Bacteria > Actinomycetota > Actinomycetes > Propionibacteriales > Nocardioidaceae > Nocardioides. The sequence continues at coordinate 7,818 of JAKDNC010000075.1, forward strand.
AGGTCAAGGACCTTGACATCTACTACGGCAACTTCCTCGCCGTGGAAGGCGTCAACGTCGGCATCAAGGCCAGGTCGGTCACCGCATTCATCGGCCCATCGGGCTGCGGCAAGTCGACCGTGCTGCGATCGCTGAACCGCATGCACGAGGTCATCCCCGGCGCACGCGTCGAGGGTGAGGTCGTCGTGGACGGCCAGTCCCTCTACGACTCGTCGGTCGACCCAGTCGCCGTACGCCGTGAGATCGGGATGGTCTTCCAGCGACCGAACCCGTTCCCGACGATGTCGATCTATGAGAACGTGCTGGCCGGGAACCGGCTGAACGCCAAGAAGTTGAAGAAGGCCGACGCCGACGCCACTGTCGAGCGGGCACTGAAGAGCGCCAACCTGTGGAACGAGGTCAAGGACCGCCTCAACAAGCCCGGGATGGACCTCTCGGGCGGTCAGCAGCAGCGTCTGTGCATCGCCCGGGCGATCGCCGTCCGGCCGCAGGTGCTACTGATGGACGAGCCCTGCTCGGCACTCGACCCGATCTCGACCTCGGCGATCGAGGACCTGATCCACGAGTTGAAGACCGAGTACACGATCGTGATCGTCACCCACAACATGCAGCAGGCCGCACGGGTCTCCGACGACACCGGCTTCTTCAACCTCAAGGCCGTGGGCGAGCCCGGTCGCCTGATGGAGTTCAACTCCACCAACAAGATGTTCTCCAACCCCGACAACGAGTCCACCGAAGCCTACGTCTCCGGTCGCTTCGGCTGAATCACACCGGGCGAGAGCCTCAGAGCATGACTTCGAGCAGGAGATGCGCGACCAGGTAAGACCCGGCGGCGGCTGCACCGGCGGCCGGGAAGGTGAGCACCCAGCCCACCAGGATCGACCTGGCGACGCCCCACCGCACCGCGGAGAGGCGCTTGGTGGCACCGACACCCATCACCGCGGAGGTGATGGTGTGGGTCGTCGAGATCGGCGCCTCGTAGACGTAGGCCGTCGTGTAGAGCACCGAGGCTGCGACCGACTCGGCGGCGAAACCGCGCGGCGGGTCGAGATGGATGATGCGGCGCCCGAGGGTTCGCATGATGCGCCATCCGCCGGACCACGTCCCGAGGGAGATCGCACTCGCGGCGCAGATGATGACCCAGACCGGGAGCCCGTCCTCGGCGGCGGCGTACCCGCCAGCGACCAGGGCCAGGAAGATCACGCCCATCGTCTTCTGGGCGTCCTGCAGGCCGTGGCCCAGCGCCATGGCAGCGGCCGAGATCGTCTGCGCGAGCTTGAAGCCGCGGTTGACCCGCGACGGGGTGGCCCGACGGAAGATCCACATGATCAGCAACATCACGGCGAAGCCGAGGGAGAAGGCGACGAACGGCGAGGCGATCATCGGGATGACGACCTTGTCGAGGACGACCTGCCACTTGACCCCCACACCGGCGACCAGGGCCGCGCCGACGAGCCCGCCGATCAGGGCATGGGAGGACGAGGACGGAAGCCCGAAGTACCAGGTGACCAGGTTCCACGCGATCGCGCCCAGCAAGCCCGACATGACGATCACCATGCCGTGGGTCGAGGTCGGTGGAGAGATGACCTCGGAGACGGTCTCGGCGACCTTCTGTCCGAGGAATGCGCCCACGAAGTTCATCACCGCGGCCATGGCCAGGGCGACTCGCGGCGTCAGCGCACGCGTCGAGACCGAGGTCGCGATCGCGTTCGCTGCATCATGGAAGCCGTTGGTGTAGTCGAAGACGAGGGCGACGGCGACTACCGCGATGATGATCGCGAATTCCACGGATCAGGACTCCTTGACCGCGATCTGTTCGACGATGTTGGCCACCGTCTCGAACGCATCGATCGCACCCTCGAGGGACTCGACGATGTCCTTGAGCTTGATCACCTCGAGCGGCTCGTACTGACCGTTGAAGAGCGCGGCCAGGATCCGGCGGTAGCTCTTGTCACCGGCGTTCTCGAGGCGGTTGATCTCGATCCAGTAGTCGTCGAGATCCTTCATCGCCTGCAGGTGCGGCATCGCCTGGGAGGTCAGCTCCGCACACCGCTGAAGGACTTCCACGAGCTCGGAGGTTCCTGCCGGGAGTTGGGTGACCTCGTAGAGCAGGATCATGTCGACGGCTTCGTCCATGTCGTCCATGACGTCGTCCAGACCGGAGGCCAGGTCGTAGATGTCCTCACGGTCGAACGGCGTGACGAAGGTGCTGTTCACGCGACGGATGATCGCGTGGGTCGTCTCGTCGGCGGCGTGCTCGGCGTCGCGCATGCGCTGCGCCACGCCTTTGCGGTCGACACCCTCAGCCATCATCTCGGCCAGAAGCTCAGCGCCGTTGACGAGGTGTTGGGCTGATTCAGCGAACAGGTCGTAGAACGAGGCATCGACCGGCCGGAAGCGAAAAGCCACGGGTAAACTCCTGATGAGGAGGACATGAACGCGCCTCATGCTAGAGCGTCTTCGGGTGTGGCGCCCAACCCGGCCCCCCACAGCCCGGCGAGTCCCGCCTGAGGACGCCCCGCTCGGTGACCACCGACACGTCGCGGCGGCGACGCCAACACGCGCTGGGCGTG
>JAKDNC010000076.1 GCA_030452025.1 Nocardioides sp.
ATCGGCGGATCGTGGTCGGGACGCGCGCAGCTGCCTTCGCGCCGGTCCACGGCCTCGGTCTCGTCGCGATCTGGGACGACGGCGACGACCTCCACGCCGAGCCACGGGCGCCCTACCCACACGCCCGCGAGGTCCTGCTCATGCGAGCCCAGGCGCAGGGGAGCGCAGCGCTGGTCGGCGGGTTCGCCCGCACCGTCGAGGCCAACTTCCTGCTGGCCACCGGCTGGGCCCACGTCATCGAGGCGCCTCGCGATGCGATCAGGGACCACCTCACCGTCGCCATCACCGGGGCCACCGACGTCGAGCTCGAGCGAGACCCCACCTCGCGCAGCGCCCGTCTCCCCAACCAGGCCCATGACCTGATCCGGTCGGGCCTGGAGCGCGGGCCGGTGCTGGTGCAGACACCACGCAGTGGGTATGCCGCCAGCTTGGCCTGCGAACGATGCCGCACGCCCGCGCGATGCGCACAGTGCCAGGGTCCACTGCGTCTCACCGGCGCCGACCAGCCGCCCTCGTGTGGCTGGTGCGGGACGCCGCACCCGGGCTGGAGCTGCTCCGAGTGTGGCCATCGTGGCCTCCGGGCGCCGGTTCGCGGTGACAGCCGGACCGCTGAGGAACTCGGCCGCAGCTTCCCCAAGACCGTGGTCCGGACCTCCAGCGGGGAGCGTGTGCTGGCCGAGGTGGACAATCGTCCGGCGATCGTCGTGGCCACCCCGGGTGCCGAACCGGTGGCCGCGGACGGATACGCCGCAGTGGTCCTGATGGACACCTGGCTCCCGCTGGCCCGGCTCGACCTGCGCACGAACGAGGAGGCGCTGCGACGCTGGATGAACGCCGCGGCCCTGGTCGGGCGTGGTGGGCGGGTGCTCGCGGTGGGCGACCCTGCCGACCACACCCTGCAAACCTTGGTCCGTTGGGACCCGGGCGGTTTCGCTGACCGCGAGACCGCCGAGCGCCGGTCCGCCCACCTGCCGCCAGCGAGCCGGATGGCCTCGGTCACCGGGGGAGCAGGACCGGTCGACGACGCGATCACTCTGCTCCGGATGCCCGAGGGTGCCGAGCTGCTCGGCCCGATCCCGGTCGAGTCCCACGGCCCACGTCGCGGAGGCGGGGAAGCGAAGGAAGAGATCCGGGCGCTGGTCCGGGCGCCCCGCGGCCAGGGAGCGGAGTTGAGCGCGGCGCTGGGCGAGCTGCAGCGGCTCCGGTCCTCGCGCAAGCTGGACCCGGTGCGGGTGCAGGTGGATCCGTCGGAGATCTGACTTGGCATTTATACTTGCCCGCGCAGTCCAACGCTAGGAGACACGTGGCAATCCAGCCCATCCGACTCTTCGGAGACCCCGTCCTGCGCAGCCGCGCCCTCGAGGTCGCAACTTTTGACAAGGAGCTCCGCCGCCTCGTCGATGACCTCACCGACACCATGCTCGAGGCTCCCGGTGCCGGCCTGGCTGCGCCGCAGCTCGGCGTCGGCCTGCGTGTGTTCACCTGGAACGTCGACGGTGAGCTGGGCCACCTTGTCAACCCCGAGCTGGACCTCTCCGAGGAGATGCAGGACGGCCCCGAGGGATGCCTCTCCCTGCCCGACCTCACCTACGACTGCCGCCGTGCACTCTCGGTGGTTGCCAAGGGCTTCAACATGTACGGCGACCCGGTCACCGTCAATGGGTCCGAGGTGCTTGCTCGTGCCCTCCAGCACGAGACCGATCACCTCGACGGGATCCTGTTCATCGACAAGCTCGACACCGAGGCACGCAAGGCCGCGATGCGGGAGATCCGCGAGTCGGACTGGTTCGGTCTGGAGAAGCCCACTGTCAAGGTCTCACCCCACCGCACGAACGGATTCGGATTCTGATGCGCGTCGTCTTCGCCGGCACCCCCGAGGTCGCCGTTCCCGCCCTCGATGCGTTGGCCGCGTCCGACCACGAGCTCGTCGGCGTGGTCACTCGACCTGACGCGCCGGCGGGTCGGGGCCGCAGGCTCGTCGCCTCGCCGGTCGCACAGCGTGCAGAGGAGCTCGGCGTCCCCGTCCTCAAACCGGAGCACCCTCGTGACCCAGAGTTCCAGGCCGGGCTCAGGGCCCTCCAGCCGGACTGCTGCCCGGTCGTCGCCTACGGCGCGCTGTTGCCGCAGTCAGCGCTCGACATCCCCGAGCACGGTTGGGTCAACCTGCACTTCTCCCTACTCCCCGCCTGGCGTGGCGCGGCCCCCGTGCAGCACTCCATCTGGGCCGGCGACGAGATCACCGGCGCCACCACGTTCCGGATCGTGAAGGAGCTCGACGCCGGCCCCACCTTCGGCATGATGACCGAGCGGATCCGCCCGACCGACACCTCCGGAGACCTGCTCGGCCGCCTGGCCGTCGGTGGTGCCGAGCTGTTGGTCAGGTCCCTCGACGGCATCGCCGACGGCTCCCTCGAGGCCCGGGAGCAGGACGCGGAGGGAGTCAGCTTCGCCCCGAAGATCCTGGTCGAGAACGCCGAGATCGACTGGTCCGAGCCCGCCGTCGCAGTGGACCGGCGAATCCGGGCCTGCTCGCCGGGGCCCGGCGCCTGGTCGATCCATGAGGGTCAGCGGATCAAGATCGGGGCGGTCACCATCGAGGACGACCACGAGTCCCTCGAGCCGGGGGTGCTGGTCGTCGCCAAGAGTTCTGTCCACGTCGGCACCGCCACGACGCCGGTGCGACTTGGCGAGGTGAAGGCGTTCGGCAAGAAGCAGATGAACGCCGCGGACTGGGCCCGCGGTGTGCGCCTGGAGCCCGGCACCCGTTTCGGCCAGTCATGAGCTCAGCCACCCCCGAGGACGTCTCCGCGATCTGCCTCTCCCTCCCCGAGACCGAGCTCGGCGTCTCCTGGGGCGACCGGCCGACGTACAAGGTGCCGAAGGGGGAGAAGGGCAAGGGATTCCTCCTCCACCGCGCGCCGCACCGCACCGCGGTCGATCCCGCGACCGGTGAGGAGTACGACGACCTCCTGGTGATCAAGACACCGACGGTGGAGGTCAAGGAGGAGCTCGTCGCCGACGAGAACACCCCCTTCTTCACCATCGACCACTTCAACAACTACAAGGCGGTGCTGGTGCAGCAGTCGCGACTCGGCGAGATCAGCGTCGAGGAGCTGCGCGAGATCATCACCGACGCCTGGCTGGCCACCGCGCCGAAGTCGCTGGTCAGGAAGTTCCTCGCCGATGGCTGATCCACGACGCAAGAGCCGCCCGCCGGCCCGCACGAAGATCGACCCTTCCCGCGGGGCGGCGTACGACGTCTTGAAGCAGGTGCGCGTCGAGGATGCCTACACCAACCTCATCCTGCCCCATGTCCTGCGTGATCGCGGGCTCACCGGCCGCGACGCGGCCTTCGTCACGGAGCTGGTCAGCGGCACGATCCGCCGTCAGGGCACCTACGACTCGATCATCTCCGCCTGCGTCGACCGGCCCCTGGCGAAGGTCGAGGCCAAGGTCCTCGACGCGCTGCGGCTGGGTGCCCACCAGCTGTTGTCGATGCGTGTCCCGACCCACGCGGCGATCTCCACGACCGTCGACCTGATCCGGGCCCGCGGCGGCCAGGGGCCCGCCGGCTTCACCAACGCGGTCCTGCGTCGAGTCGCCGAGCACGACTTCGACCAATGGGTGCGCCGGATCGCGCCCCACGACCCGGTCGGGTTCGCCAGCGTCGCCCACGCCCACCCGGCCTGGGTGGTCGCCGAGCTCTCCACTGCGCTGGCCGGTTCACCGGAGGCCCAGGTGGACCCGGTCGAGCTGGATGCGCTGCTCGGCGCCGACAACGCCTCCCCACAGGTCACCCTCGTGGCGCGCCCCGGCCTGAGCACACCCGCGGAGCTCGGAGGTACGCCGACCGGTCGCTCACCGTGGGCCGTCGCCCTCGAGGCCGGCGATCCCGGAGCCGTCCCAGCCGTGGCCGAGGGCCGGGCCGGGGTCCAGGACGAGGGCTCCCAACTTGTCGCGTTGGCGCTCGCGGCTGCTCCGGTTGACGGCAGGGACGAACGCTGGCTCGATCTCTGCTCCGGGCCCGGCGGCAAGTCCGCGCTGCTGTCCGCCCTGGCCGCGGGAGTCGGGGCCCGGCTGCTCGCCTCGGAGCTCCAACCACACCGGGCCCGCCTCGTGCAGCGGGCCACCGCCGCCGCAACGGACGGGCTTGCCGGGGTGATCGTGGCCGACGGCACCCGCCCCGCGTGGTTGCCGGGCACCTTCGACCGGATCCTGGTCGATGCTCCCTGCTCCGGGCTGGGGGCACTACGGCGACGCCCCGAGGCCCGCTGGCGACGCCGGCCGAAGGACATCACGGACCTGGTGCCGTTGCAGGAGCGGCTCCTGGCCGGGGCGCTCGACTCGGTGCGACCCGGCGGCGTCGTGGCCTACGCGACCTGTTCCCCGGTGCTCGAGGAGACCCGGGGTGTGGTCGAGGCCGTCCTCGCCGCGCGTGACGACGTACACATCGAGGACTCGGCGGCGATCATGACCGGGATCGACGGTGTCGAGCTTGACGACGTCGACGGTCCACTGGCCGGCACCGTGCAGCTGTGGCCACACCGCCACCACACCGACGCGATGTTCCTGGCGATCCTGCGCAGGGACTAGATCCAGCCCATCCGGCGCGCTGTCGCACACGCGTCGTGCCGGTTCGTGGCATCCAGCTTGGTGATCGCGTTGGAGAGGTAGTTGCGCACCGTTCCGGTGGACAGGGACGCGCGGCGGGCGATCTCCTCGATGGGGGAGCCGTCCGCCGCAAATTCGAGTACGTCGGCCTCACGGGGCGTGAGTGGGCTGTCACCGGCGCTGATCGCCTCGGCCGCGAGCTCCGGATCGACGTGGCGCCCACCGGCGTGCACCTTGCGCACGGTCTCGGCCAGCGTGGCCGCCGGCGTGGTCTTCGGCAGGAAGCCCTTTACCCCGGAGGAGAGTGCACGCTTGAGGTATCCGGGACGACCGTGGCTGGTGACGATGACACACGCGCAGTCGGGGAGCACGCGAAGGATCTGCTCGGTCACCGTGATGCCGTCGAGACCGGGCATCTGCAGGTCGAGCACCGCAACGTCCGGTGTGTTGTCCTTCGCCGCGGCGACCGCTGCGGGACCGGTGGCGGCCTGGGCCACGACCTCCAGGTCGTCCTCGAGCTCGAGCATCTGGGCCAGGGCAACCCGGATCAGGTTCTCGTCGTCGGCCAGCAGGATGCGGATCATCTGGTCTCCTTTATCGAGCCCGTGGTGGAGCCGGTGTCTGGGGGCACGGCCCCGGGCAAGCGTGCAGTCAGCTGGAACCAGTCTCCGACCCGCCTGGTCTCGAGAGTCGCAGCCAGGGGCGCGAGCCGTTCCCGCAGACCGAGCAGCCCGGCACCCGGCACGCTCGGGGTGGGCTCGGGGGCGCCGTCGTTGCGCAGCCGCAGCTCGCCGGGGTCGTACTCGATGGTCATCGTGGTCGCGCAAGAGTGTCGTAGGACGTTGGTGACCGACTCGCGCACCACCCAGGCGGCAGGCTCGTGCCAGTCCGTGGGCAGGTCGTCGATGTCCACCGAAAGCGTGATGCCGGCCGAGCGGAGCAGCGAGCGGGCGCCGTCGATCTCCTGGGTGAGGTCCACGGTCCGATAGCCGCGGGCGAGCTCACGTGCCTCGCGTAGCGCTAGGTGGGCGGTGTTGCGGACCTCGAGCATCTTCTCGGTGGCGCGTTCGTCGCCGCGGGCGGCGAGCGCGGAGCCAAGTTCGGCCTGGATGGCGATCGTGGAGAGGCGCCCGCCGAGGACGTCGTGGACGTCGCGGGAGAACCGGAGCCGTTCCTCGGCAACTGCGAGCGCGGCCTGCAGTCCCTTGGCAGCGTCGAGCTCCTCGATGATCTTGAGAGTCCACAGGGACAACCGGACGGTGACGACGAAGATCGTGGCGATCCCGGCGCCCATCAGAGCGGCAGCCGGGCGGAGCTCGGCGAGGAACGGCGCCAAGATGGCGAGGCCGAAGGCGGTCCAGGTCAGCAGTCGGTCCCGGAATCCGCCGAGAGACCAGGAAACCACCATCGAAATGATCAACAGCAGGGCGAACTCGGGATCTGCGGGGGCGAGCCGCGCCAGGCCCGTGCCGATGACGGCGAGGATGACGACTGGAAGCACCCTCGGCCACGGGACCGGCCCGCGGGCCGGATAGAGCTCCATCGCCGCCTGCACAGCCAGGGTCCCGGCGCCGGCCACCAGGATGATGGCCACGAGCGAGACCGTGAGCAGTCCCGGCCGGTCGGTCGTCGACCTGATGAGGTTCGGAACCAGGATGAACGGGACGGCCCAGAGCATCAGGTACAGCGTGGCGCGGGTGTAGATCTGCATGCGCTCGACGTCGCTGCGTTCGCTCCAGCGCTTCATCTCCACCTCCGGTTCGTCCTGGCCAGCCTATGAGAACCCTGCCGGCGCTCAGTGGCGCGGCTCCCAGTGCATGTACGTCCTGGCCAGGGCCCAGCCGATCAACACCCATGCAGCCAGCACCAGCATCGGCCCGGAGGACGCGCCCCAGGTGGCGGCGAAGTCGAGCTGGCTGCCGTCGTCGTAGCCGAACCAGGAGAGCCGGACCAAGGTGTCCATCGCGCTGCCCGGCGTCAGCTCGACGAAGCGGCGGGCGCTCTCCGGGAAGATCGGTGCCATCGGCCCGACGGAGGCCAGGAGGATCACCGGCATGCTGGTTATCTGGGCGGCCTCGGCGGTGCGGGTCCAGGCCGCGGTCCACAATGCGAGTGCGGTGAAGACCCCGGCACCGAGGAGCACGACGGCGAGCAGCAGGATCGGATTGGTCGGCACCTGCTGGCCCAGGGGGAAACCGAGCATCACCGCCGCGAGGGTGATCACCAGCGTGATCAGGACACCCGGCATCGCCATCGAGGTGATCAGCTCGCTGTCGCGGGCCTCGCCGGTGCGCAGGCGCTTGAGGACCAGCTCGTCGCGCCGGGAGACGAACATCGAGAGCAGGTTGTAGTAGACCGGGAAGAGCATCAGCAAGAAGATGACAGTCGTGGACGATGTCATTGCGATCGTGTCGTCGCCCCTCGTGCCGGAGAAGAGGAACAGCATCGGCAGCAGGGGCAGGATCAGGCCGTAGGCAAGGGTCAGCCTGTTGCGCAGCATCAGTCTCCAGTTGGCCCTGGTCAGGCCGATGGCGCGGCTGCTGGGGGTCGTGATGCTCATCGGTTGTTCCCTTCCAGCTGTGTGGACTGGTGTGTCGAGTCATGGGTCGTGGCGTCGGCAGACCCGTCGGCGATGGCGAGGAAGACCTTCTCGAGGCTCGCGGTGTCGGCCGACAGGTCGTCGAGTCGCACGCAGTGCTGGTGCGCCCAGCCCAGGAGCTCGTGCAAGGTTGCCTGGAGGTCGTCCGTCTCGACGACCGTGTGGGCGCCGGTGCGGCTGATGCTGGTGGCAGACAGGTCAGGGAGCACGCTGTCTGCGGCGAGGTGGGCGAACCGGATCGACGACGGGTGGTCGCTGACGATCTCCGCGGTCGTGCCGCTTCGGACGATGCGACCGCCGTGCATGATCTCGACCCGGTCGGCCAGCGCCTCGGCCTCGTCGAGGTAGTGCGTGGTGATCAAGACGGTGGCTCCGCGTTCGCGCAGGCCCTCGACGAGGCGCCAGACCTCACGTCGGCTCTCGGGGTCGAGCCCGGTGGTCGGCTCGTCGAGGAGTACGACGTCCGGGTCGCCGGTCAGCGTGCAGGCGAGGTCAACCCGGCGGGTCTCGCCGCCGGAGAGCGACCGCATCTTGACCTCCGCGCGGTGGGTCAGGTCGAGCACCTCGAGCGCCTCGTCGACGGGGCGGGCGGCCGAGACGGTGGCACCCCACATTTCCAGGGTCTCGCGGACGGTGAGGTCTCCGGGGAACCCACTGGCCTGGAGGAGGACGCCGGTGCGGCGGCGGACATCCGCGCGCTGCTTGATCGGGTCCATGCCCAGCATCCGCACCTCGCCAGCGGTGGCCGGGGCGAGCCCCTCGATGACCTCCATGGTGGAGGTCTTGCCTGCGCCGTTGGTGCCGAGCAGTGCGGTGATGGTCCCTCGGGGGACGATGAGGTCGACTCCCCGGACTGCCTCGAAGCCTGCGGCCCCTGTTCCGTAGCTGCGCCGCAGTCCCCGGGCCTCGATGGCCGGCTGGTTGCTGTCGGTTGTCGTGTTCATGCCTCCATGCTCCCGACCTGGCTCCAGCTACGGCAGAGCCGTGTGTCACGACTTCGGGAGATCGGTGCACGGGTCGGGCATGACAGATGTCATCTCCGGCGCCGGGTGCACTCACCGCTACCGTTGCTCCATGGTGTCCAGTTCCCCTTCGGTCGAGATCGAGGTCGACGACCGGGTCGTGAAGGTGAGCAACCCCGACCGGGTCTACTTCCCGAAATCGGGCGCCACCAAGCTGGACCTGGTGGAGTACTACCTGTCCGTGGGTGACGGGATCGTCAACGCGCTACTGGAACGTCCCTGCATGCTGCACCGGTTCCCCAAGGGACTGTCCGGCGACAAGGTGCACCAGAAGCGGCTCCCGGCCGGGGCGCCCGACTGGGTGGAGACGGTCCAGCTCCACTTCCCGCGGTGGAACCGGACCGCGGACGAGCTCTGTGTGACCGAGCTCGCCAGCGTGGTCTGGGCCGTGCAGATGTCCACAGTGGAGTTCCACCCCTGGAACAGCCGGCGCTTCGACACCGAAAAGCCCGACGAGTGGCGCATCGACCTGGATCCGGGTCCGGAGTCGGACTGGGCCCAGGTGCGCCGGATCGCCGGGGTGGTCCGGGAAGTGCTCGGGGAGTTGGGAGCGGTCGGTTTCCCGAAGACCAGCGGGGGCTCTGGTCTGCACGTCTACGTGCGGATCCCCCCGGAGCACGATTTCAAGGACGTACGCCGCGGTGCACTGGCGTTCGCGCGCGAGGTCGAACGCCGCGCTCCGCAGGACGTGACCACGACCTGGTGGCGCAAGGACCGGGATCCGAAGCGGCTCTTCGTGGACTACAACCAGAACGCGCGCGACCACACCATCGCGGCGGCGTACTCGGTGCGGGGCGTGGCCAATGCCCGGGTCTCCACACCGCTGGGGTGGGACGAGATCGGGTCGGCCGAGCCTGACGACTTCACCATCTTCACGATGCCAGCCAGGTTTGCCGACCTGGGGGACCTGCACGCTGCCATCGACGAGGAAATCTTCGACATCGCGCCGCTGCTGGAGTGGGCCGATCGTGACGAGCGTGAGGGCGAGAAACCGCCAGCGGGTCTCTAGGCCATGACCCGGCGGAGTATTTCGTCGTCGTGGTCTTCGTGGGCGTTCATCTCGCGACACTGTCCGACATCCCGGCCTACTGTGGGGGTATGACGAACACGCACACACACGATGCGGAGGGGCAGTCGGTGGTCCTCAGCGACCTGGCTGCGAACCTGATCGCCGAGTTGCCCAAGCACAAGGCAGGACGTTGTGCTCACACCATCATCGGTGGGTCCGGGATGCGAGCTGTCCTGCTCGCCCTCGCGGAGGGGAGCGCACTCGCCGAGCACGACGCCCCTGGCGCTGCCACCCTGCAGGTGGTCGTCGGCAATGTTCGGCTGATCGCGGGGGAGACGACCTGGTCACTGGGCGCCGGAGACCTGATCCGAATCCCGCCACAGCGGCATTCGGTGGAGGCAGACTCGGAGGCGGCTTTCCTGCTGACCGTCGCGCTCAGGGCCTGAGCGCGAACCACTAGAGTGTCTCCTCGTGAGCCACCTGCAGATCACCCCAGCATCCTCAATGCCGACTTGGCGAACCTCTCGGCCGAGGTGGCCCGGATCGGCAGCGCCGACTGGGTTCACGTCGACGTCATGGACAGCCACTTTGTCCCCAACCTGACCCTTGGGCTGCCGGTGATCGAGTCGCTGGCGAAGTCGACGGAGCTGCCGATCGACGCGCACCTCATGATCGAGGACCCGGACCGCTGGGCCCCGGCGTACGCCGAGGCCGGCTGCGGGTCGGTCACTTTTCATGTCGAGGCCGCGGCCGCCCCGGTCCGACTGGCCCGGGAGATCCGGGCAAGAGGCGCACGGGCCAGCATGGCACTGAAGCCAGCCACGCCGATCGAGCCCTACGAAGACCTCCTCGGTGAGCTCGACATGCTGTTGATCATGACCGTCGAGCCCGGCTTCGGTGGCCAGAAGTTTCTGGACCTCTGCCTGCCCAAGATTAGCCGGGCCCGGGCCATGATGGACCGGCACGGTGTCGAGACTTGGCTCCAGATCGACGGTGGCGTCTCGCTGGAGACCATCGAGCGCTGCGCCGAAGCAGGCGCCGACGTCTTCGTGGCCGGTTCAGCCGTCTACTCAGCCGAGGATCCGGATGCGATGGTGAACCAGCTACGCGAACAGGCTCGGATCGCTGTGTCTGG
>JAKDNC010000763.1 GCA_030452025.1 Nocardioides sp.
GGCACGGTGAGGACGAGGCTGGTCGCAATTTCGGCGTTCGACTTTCCTTCTGCGACGGCTTGGGCGACCTGGATTTCGCGTGCGCTGAGATGTTGGAGTCGTGCGCGCGCATCGGATTGGTCTGTCTCGTCGCGGGTGCTGTTGGCGACGAGGGCGACGAGCCGGGTGGCGATCTCAGGCGAGAACAGGCTCTCGCCTTGGCGTGCTGCCATGATGGCGCGCACGATGTCGTCTGGCGGTGCGTGCTTGAGAAGGAAGCCGATCGCTCCGGCCCCGATGGCGCCTGTGACCAGTTCGCTGTCATCGAAGGTGGTCAAGACGATGACAGCCGGGCGCTCTGCTGCGTGCTGGAGGCGTCGGGTCGCCGTGATCCCATCGACGCTCTTCATCCGCAAGTCCATCAGAACAACGTGAGGTCGGTGGTCCGCGACGATGGCGGGGACCTCGTCGCCGTCGGAGGCCTCGGCGACCACCCGTATCCCCTCCAGGCCGTCGAGCATGGCCTTCAGGCCTATCCGTACCAACGCGTCATCATCGACCAGGAGAACGCGTGTCTCGCCCGCTATGCGATCCACGGCAGCCTGCCAGCGATGATGAACCGGTTCCCGGCCGTCGCGGAACTGAACGTGCCGCCCAGCAGCGACACCCGTTCGGCGAGTCCGCGTAGCCCGGTACCGGTGCCCGGAATGGATGAACCGGCGTCAGTGTGCGGATCTAGGAAGGTACTCACAGTCACCATGATCTCGTCCGGTTCTTCGGGCTGGACCACGACCTTGACCGGGGATTGTGGTGCGTGCTTCCTGGCATTGGTCAGACCCTCCTGGACAATCCGATAGGCGGTCGCCGCGGCAGCATGCTCCCTCGGGCTTGTTCCGCTTTTGGTGACGCCTTGGACAAGCTCCACCTGGGAGCCGGTTCGTCGAGACTCCGTCACGAGTGCCGGGAGATCTTCCAGGCCTCGATGCGGTGTCAGGAGGCTTGAGCCCTGGCTGGCACCGTCGCGAAGCAGTCCGACCACCTCTTGGAGATCCTCCAGGGCGCGGTGGCTGGTGTCGCGGATGATGCCTGCCATCGTGCGTGTCTGCTCTGACGACAAATCGGGACGAAGTTCCAGCGCGCCGGCGTGGACGCTCAGCAGTGACAGTCGGTGGGCAAGCGCATCGTGCATCTCCCGGGCGATGCGGCGACGTTCCTGGTCGCGGGCGTTTGCTGCAAGAATCTCTTGGCCCGCTTCGAGATCCTGGGCGCGTTCCACGACGGTGCGCAGGTAGTTCCGTTGCGCGCGAACCATGAGACCCCAGCCCACCACGGCCAGGTTCAGGAGGCTCCCGATCGTGACTTGAGCGGCGTAGCTGAAGTCCGCGGCACCGGCATACAGCAGCGGAAAGCAGAACGTCGCAACCAATTCGCTGACGGTCAACGCCGCCAAGATCGCGGGCCGGATGCGAATCGCTGCAGTAAACAAGGCCACCAGCGATGCACCGGCAGCGAAGGCCGAGACAGCTGAGGCCGCGACCGCGAAAACCCCGACCTGCGCGGGGAATCTTCTGCGCACTACCAGCAACCCGCACGCCACCATGCCGAGAGTGAGGTCGACGATAAGGGCGGGGCCACTGTGCATGGCCGCTGTCGGGATAAGCATGAACAGCCCGAAGGAGACCGCGCCGACGATCAGGACAACGTCCACCACCGGTTGACGCCATAGTGCTGACGGTTCGCCTGCCCGACCGATGGGGTAGGTGAGCAGGTGCCAGCGCAGGCCAGCAGGCCGCGGCCGCGAATGACCCGCCTCTTTCATGTTGGCCACAGTAGCGGTAGCGGATCCGCAGCCACACCGCCATCGGTCAATCGGTCGACCCGCCGAAAGTCGGTCCGATCGCCGTTCCTGTGGCGGTGTCAAGATCTGCCGCACCACAC
>JAKDNC010000764.1 GCA_030452025.1 Nocardioides sp.
AGCCGAAGCGCACCCCCAACCTGCGCCGGATGGCCTACGCCCGCCAACTCGGACTGGTCGTTGCGGTCATCGCGATCTGTGACGCCCTGGCGCTCGGGGTCGCTGCGATCCTTGCGATGGAGTTCCGCGCCAACCTCGACGGCGCACTCGAGGCCTCCCAGAGGGAGGTTTTGGAGTTCTCGCTCGGCCACGGGATGTCGCCGTACCTCTTCTTGATGTGGGCCGGGTGCCTGGTCGTCGGCGGCGCCTACCAGCGCCGCAACATCGGTGGCGGAGCAGAGGAGTTCCGCGTCGTGGCGACCTCGTCCCTGATGGCGGTCGGGGTGTTCGGTGCGATCGCCTGGCTGAGTCGAAGCATGATCTCCCGCGGCTACGTGCTCCTGTGCTTCGTGATCGGGACGTTCCTCCTGCTGGTCGTCCGCTACGCGATCCGCAAGGCGCTGCACGCGCTGCGCACGCGCGGTCGCCTGCGCAGCC
The DNA here is from genome assembly GCA_030452025.1 of Nocardioides sp. Classification (GTDB taxonomy): domain Bacteria; phylum Actinomycetota; class Actinomycetes; order Propionibacteriales; family Nocardioidaceae; genus Nocardioides. The sequence goes on from JAKDNC010000764.1 coordinate 478, forward strand.
GAGTGGTCGCCGTCTGCAGCCTCGACGCGCTCCGGGAGGTCAACGACACCCTCGAGCGGCTCAACTGGACCGGCTATTCGCTGGTCGGCGCCTGCGTCCCGTCCCAGCACGGGTCGCCTGAGGATTCCGAGTCCACCCCGGTCCCTGTCCTGGGTGGCACAGGCGACATCGTCGCCGCGGTCGAGGCCTCGGATGCCGACACCGTCCTGGTCGCCGGCGGCGGGCCCGTCTCGTCCCGCGCCCTGCGCCGGATCGGTTGGGAGCTCGAGGGACACGACGTCAACATCGTCGTCGTGCCGGGCCTGATCGACGTGGCCGGCCCCAGGATCCACATGCGCCAGGTCGGTGGCATGCCCCTGGTCCACCTCGAGAAGCCCCAGGTCTCCCGCGCCGCTGGCCTGGTCAAGGGGGTCTTCGATCTCACCGTCGCCACCGTGATGCTGCTGGTCCTCGCACCCGTCATGGCCGCGGTCGCCCTCGCGATCAAGCTCCAGGATGGTGGCCCGGTCTTCTACCGCCAGAAGCGCAGTGGCAAGGACGGCAGTGACTTCATGATGCTGAAGTTCCGCTCGATGGTCGTCGACGCCGACTCGAGGTTGGCCGACCTGGCCACCCGCAACGAGTGTGACGGGGTCCTGTTCAAGGTCAAGCAGGATCCCCGGATCACCCGTCTGGGTGGCTGGCTCCGCAAGCACTCCGTCGACGAGCTCCCTCAGTTGTTCAACGTGATCAAGGGTGAGATGAGCGTCGTCGGCCCCCGCCCGCCGTTGCAGCACGAGGTGGACGCCTACCCCGATGACATGCACCGCCGGATGCTCGTCCGCCCGGGCCTGACCGGCCTCTGGCAGGTCAGCGGTCGAAGTGACCTTCCGTTCGAGGAAGCCGTCCGGATGGATCTCTACTACGTCGACAACTGGTCCCTGATGGGCGACATCATCATCATGGCGAAGACCGTCCGCGCTGTCCTGTTCACCAAGGGTGCGTACTAGTTCCTCACCGCAGATGGACTGAACCCGCCGGCCACGGATGGGTCAGTGGGCGACGGCTACGATTCGTCGGTGCCTTTCCGCATCCTGTTCGTCTGCATCGGCAACGTCTGCCGATCCCCGCTGGCCGAACGTCTGCTCGCGCTCCGGCTCACGCAGGCCGGGGTGAGCGACCGGTTCAGCGTCGCGAGCGCCGGCGTACGCGCCATGCGTGGTCGCGGCATGCAGGTCGAGTCGGCGCGCACCCTCCTCGAGCGCGGCGGAGACCCTGACGGGTTCCTCGCGCGCCAGCTCACCGAAGAACTGGTCGGCGACGCGGACCTGGTCCTGGCCGCCACCGTCGACGTCCGCTCCCGGGTCCTCGAGGAATCGCCACGTGCGCTGCGGCGTACGTTCACGGTCCGCGAGTTCGTCGCCCTCGCCGCGGCAGCCACCGGGGTGAAGCATCCCCCA
>JAKDNC010000765.1 GCA_030452025.1 Nocardioides sp.
GGCGAGCGTCGGCGAAGCCGATCCAGAATTCCGCCCGGGTGCATCCGGTCGGCGCGCCACGCACCCATCCGGGCAGCTCGGGGTGTCGGACGTGGACGCGGTCGGTCATCGTGGCCCCGGCCAGCAGATCTGCGGGGAGCGGCTCGGCGTACGGGTCGATGCAATCAGCGGGATCGGGCAGTTTGGGCGCCTCGGGTTGCGTCTCGGTCGGGCCGGGGTCGCCGAGGTCGGTGCAGGTGGCCAGCGTGCGCACCACCTCTGACCCCTCCTGGAGCAGCCGGGCCTGTGCGGTGACGTTGCGACGGGTTCGCCCGACCTCCTCGATGCGCACTTCTGCCGGGCCGGGCACCGCCGCGCGGAGGTAGGTGGTCGAGACCACGAGCGGGTCTGGCGCCTCGACCATCTCGAGCAGGGACCGCAGGCACACTGCGGTGGAGTAGCCGCCGTTGATCACACCAACCGACGCCTGCCAGGCGGAGTCGAGCTCGAGGTTGAACCGGCCGGGCTCGGCCGTGGGCCTCGGTCGTACCGCCCGGTCCAGCGCGTAGTACCCGTTCATGCGTGGTCTCCGAGCGTCGCGATGGTGAGCCATCAGCTCACCACCCCCCTGCGAGAGAGGATGTCCAACGCGCGATGGTCTACGCCCTCGCCACCGCAGAGCAACACTGCACCTTGGGCGAAGGTGCGCCGCAACGTCGCCAACCGTTGGTAGGCAGGCGATTCATACCAGTCCTGGGCACCTTCGCCGTCAGGAAATCCGATCACGACCAGGTCGCACGTCAGCGATCCCTCGACCACCTGCGGCGACCCGCCGTGGATGAGGAAGCTCCCGCCATAGGGCACCAGGGTGTCGTCGATGTCGCTGAGGTAGGTCTGCAGGCCCTCCCCGGGACGGATCTCGTGCAGCAGAGCGACGGCGTAGCTCTCCGGGCGAGTCATGTTCGCCATGGTGTGGCTCCTTCACGGTGCGGTGTCCTGGACACCTCCACCGTGCCGCGAGCCGAGGAGGCAGTCGATGACCCCACAGGTCATGGGCCCGGCTCAGTCGTCGGTTTCGGCCAACCAGTCACGGGTGGCGGCGTCGGCGGGCAGAAAGGTCTCGATCGCGAGCTCGCTGGCCGCCACGTCCAGCGGCGTACCGAACGTGGCCACGGTGCTGAACAGCCGCAGCGTCGTAGCGCCCACGCGCTGCTGCATCGGCAACGCGAAGGTGGCGCCGTCGGGCGCCGCATGCTCCGGGTGCGGGAATGCCTCAGCTTCGGCGAGCAGCGCGTCCAACGACTCACTGGGCACGGCGGCGCCATGTTGGCGGACCTGGCGCAGCAGGTGGGCTCGCCACGGCCCCAGGTTGTCGATGTGGCGGGCCAGGCCCGCGGGTGCAGGGTCACCCGGACCACGTTCACCGGCGGATCAAGCAGGTCGGGATCGACCAGCGTCCCCAGCATGCGATCCACGGCCGCATTGGTGGCGACCACGTCGAACTCGGCGTCCAGGACGAGGGCTGGGTTGGGTAGGTGTCCCTCCAGCACCCCGTCGAGCAGGTCCAACAACGTGGCCCGTGCCGCGTGATCGATCCGGGCATCGGGATAGGCCGGCGCGAGGCCGGCGCCGAGCAGCATCTGATTGGTCTCGCGCAACGGCACCTCCAGGGCATCCGCGAGCCGCAACACCAGGTCCCGGCTCGGGGTAGCTCGACCGGTCTCCACGCACGACAGGTGTCGCGGCGAGGTGCGGGCCAGCTCGGCCAGCTCAAGCTGGGACAGGCGACGGCGCTGGCGCCACCGGCGAATCAACGCGCCAGCGGGCTCCATGGTGGTGGTCACGACACTCACGCTAGAGCCCAAACACGGCCGCGACGATGACCCGTCAGGTCATGGACGCACCCAGTCGCCTCCGTTGATGGTGGC
>JAKDNC010000766.1 GCA_030452025.1 Nocardioides sp.
GCTGACCTGGACTTTCTTTGTAGCGGGGGCAGGATTTGAACCTGCGACCTCTGGGCCTACAGCCTGATGTCAGCCGTTCTTGCAGCCGTTTGATGAGTTTTGACGATTTGTGGCCTGACCTGCGCAAACGCGTGGCAACCGAGCACCTGGGCTTCGCCAATTTTGATGCGATCTGACCTCGCAAGACGGTTTACGCTGTAGTTTCCGTTGAATAAACGTTATACGACTCGAATCTCGATCGGTCCGCTCTGACCCGGCTGCCGAGGCCATAGCGGCCACTGTGATCCTCGTCGATCTCGGCTGCATCTCTTACGGCTTTCGTCTCCATCACGCTCAGGGATTCCACTGTATGACAAGGGCCCGGATGCGGTGTCGCAGATCAAGACCCGATTGTTTTCACAAGTTGAGCTTGTATAAACTCGTGGCACTCGGTGACTGGTGGACAGAAGAGGACGCCATGAACAGTTCGACGCCCAATACGGGTGCGGAAGGGGAACGACCGGTGCTCTGCGCCTGCTTTGAGAAGGGGCGTGCTGGTGTCTGAGACCGTTGAAGCGATCGTGCTGGCGGTGTTCATCGTGGCTACCAGCGTCTGGGTTGGCGGCTATGTCGCGATTGTCGTGGTCGCCCGCACGACTACTGCCACGCTCGACGCGGGCGCACGGGTCGCGTTTTTCCGCTCGCTGGGCGGCTCCTATCTTTGGGTCGGTTTCCCGGCACTGATCGTCGCGCTGGTCACCGGCGGGGTGTTAGCTCGCGATCAGGACTGGGACGGGCTGCTCGTCGTGACGGTCGTCGTCGCAGCGTTGCTGCTGGTGAGTTTTGCTGGTGCGGTGGCTCAGGCACGGAGGATGAGCCGCTTGCGCCGCAGGCTGCTCGCATCACCCACCGACACCGAACTGAGTGAACAAGTGCGCCGCGGTGCCAGGGCAGCGGGAATCCTGCGTGCCGCGCTCGGCCTGCTCAGCCTTGGCTTGGTGGTCCTGGGTGCTTTCCTTGCCACCTGAGACCCCGCGGCGACCGCCGATCAATGGTGGATCCCTACCGACACTTGTGAAGAGGAGTGACTTCGATGGTGAGTCTGTCGGCTGCACTGACCCGCGAGCATCGCGATATCGATGCTGGCATCGAGGCGTTCGTCGCCGATCTCGACCGCGGCGTCGTCAACCTAGAGCCAATCCTGACTGCGTTCGAGGCGCTGCGACGACACATCTACCTGGAGGAGGAGTTCTTGTTCCCGCCGATTCGGCAGGCGGGGCTGGTCATGCCGGTCCTGGTGATGGTGCGCGAACACGGCACCTTGTGGCAGTTGATGGACGCACTCACCGAGTTGATGGACGACAACGACCCTGGCGACGTCGATGACGTGCTGGCCTCGACATGCCGCGAGCTCTTGGGCCAGCTCGAGCAGCACAACAGCAAGGAAGAGCCGATCGTCTACCCGCACGCCGAAACCGACCTCGCCGAGGAGGCCGCCGCCGAGCTTGCCGACTTCCTGCAGACAGGCAGCATGCCGGACGGTTGGGTTTGCGAGGCCGCGCAATAGCCGGCTTGGGGTGCCGGTCAGGAGTGTCGCAGGTACGACAGCAGGATCCCGACCAGGATACTGACCGCCAGTATCAGCAACAGAATGCGATGGACCCACTCGATCCACGTCACTGAGCCTGTGGCCGTCCTTCCTGTCGCGGGTCGTGTGGCTTGTAGGGCGATCACCAAAGCGGCGACCAGGAGCGCAGAGCCGACATCGACTACTGGCGGTTCGCTGGCCAGAGTCCCAGCGATGACCAGGACATTGCCCAGATTCCATGCCCCGACCTGCCCCCAGCCCCACCAGCCGGTGAGACACGGGCGACGGGTTCGGGCGTAGCCCATGGCGCACTGAGCCACACCCCCGACGAGCACCAAGT
>JAKDNC010000767.1 GCA_030452025.1 Nocardioides sp.
CGAGATCACCGGCATCCGGGACGTCGGTCATGGGGATCTGCAGCGGGATGATCCCATTCCGTGTCTCTGAGCCGTCAGTGAGCGAGAAGTTCGCTTCGTTGCGGGCACTGGACGCGTTGAGCCCGCCGTCCTCCGCGGCAGCCTCGGCCTCCCCCGGCCCGTCGATGGCACGAACGTCGAGCAGGTCGTACAGGGAGTCACGACGGGTGTCGGGGATGCTGACCGTTGCGGTCACGGACGGGTCGATCACGTCGCCGACCTGGGCCGTCTCGGGGAGCGCGACGTCGAGCTGGACGCCTACGGCATTGTCGCCGTCGATCTCGCCGACGTTGAGGACGGTGTACGTGCAGTCGTAGTCCAGATCGACAGTGGCGGCCTGGGCCGGGACAGCGGTGGCAATGCCCATCATGCCGAGGCCGGTGACGAGTGCGGCGCCCGCGGACAGGCGGGACGAGAGGCGCTTGGCCATGGATGAAACTCCCTAGACGGTATGGGTGACCCGCTCGGGTTGACCGGGGGGTTGCGGGCCGGGGCCTCACTCACACATGTTCGTGGGTTACCGAGTAGGGGCTGCCTGCTCGGCCTGTCCGACAGTTGTGGGAGGCCCCGGTGTTTACCGAGCGTACGAGTGTTGGGCTCGACGTGCATGCACGATCTGTTGCTGCGGCGGCGATCGATGGTGTCACGGGCGAGCTGATCCAATCGAAGCTGACTCCGTCTCACGAGCACGTCGTGTCCTGGGTCCAAGCCTTGCCGGGACCGGTGGCGGTGACTTATGAGGCCGGGCCGACCGGGTTCGGCCTGTACCGGGCGCTGACGCAGGCGGGGATCCGCTGCGAGGTCGCCGCGCCGAGCAAACTGCAAAAGCCCTCTGGTGATCGGGTCAAGACCGACGCCAGGGACGCGGTCCATCTGGCTCGGCTGCTGCGGCTGGACGAAGTCACCTCGGTCGCGATCCCGAGCGTGGACCAAGAGGCCGCCCGGGACCTGGTCCGTGCCCGTGAGGACTGCCGCGGTGACCTGATGCGGGCCCGGCACCGACTGTCGAAACTGTTGCTGCGCCACGGGATCGTCTACTACGGCGGAGCGGCGTGGACCGGCAAGCACGACGTGTGGCTACGCCAAGAGGCACTGTCACAGCTGACCAGTCATGCCACTCGGCTGGCCTTCGACTCTGACTACGAGGCCGTGCTGACGGTCAAAGCGCGCCGCGACCGACTCAACACGGCGATCGAGGAGATGGCCGCCCACGGCGAGTACACCGACCTGGTGCACCGGCTCGGGTGCCTGCGCGGGGTGAGCACCCTGACCGGGTTCGCCTTGGCGGTCGAGATCGGAGACTGGCACCGGTTCACCGGCAACAGCATCGGATCCTTCGTCGGGCTCGTACCCAGCGAGTACTCCTCCGGCAGCTCGCGCGTGCAGGGATCGATCACCAAGACCGGCAACACCCACGTACGTCGACTCCTGGTCGAGGCCGCGTGGCACCACCGCCCCCGCTACCGGATCGGCAAGACCATGCGCGATCGGTGGGACCTGGCACCCGCTCCCGCTCGAGCGCGCGGCGACGCGGGCAACCGACGCCTGCACCAACGGTGGGTGAAGTTCAACGAACGCAGGAAGAAGCCCACCATCGCCAACATCGCCATCGCCCGCGAACTGGCCGGCTGGTGCTGGTCCCTGGCCGTGCTCCAGGAGCCCGCCATGCCATAGGCCCCACAAACTGCTTCGTCGCCGCGCCGGTACTGGTGGCAGCGCGTGGAGCGACCCGCGAAAGACCTATGAGCAGCCAGCCCCCGGCTGGCCACGCTCGTTCCTAGACACGCGGTCCCGCTCCTGCCGAAAGCACCGCCCTGCGGTAGCCAACCCGCGTATATCAGTCTGACCGCGCGTCGCCAACGACACG
>JAKDNC010000768.1 GCA_030452025.1 Nocardioides sp.
TCCGACGCTGACTCTGCCCCTGGCGGCACCGGCCGCCCAGCTCGAGCCGGGCGATACCGTCAGGGTCTACCTGCCCGGCCGTCCCGATCCCGTGGTCACCGGCGCGAGGGTGCTCGCCACCCCGGTCACCTCCGGTGCCGTCCCGACGGTGGAGGTGACCCTTGCGGTGGGCGACGTCGGGCAGCTGGTGCAGCACATGGCACCCGACGTCGGAGGACGCACGGGCTTCGTCGTCGTCGGGGAGGAGTGAGTGCGACGCCACGCCCGGCTGAGGCGGCATCCGGGACGTTTCTGCGCGAGAATCTGCACAAGGATGATCATCCGGTCATCACCCCTGCTCATTTCCGGCTCTTCATACCTGCGGTGGGGGGTAAGACGACACGCCGGGACTTGGTGATGCGGTGAGGTGAGGGTCGAGGTCCTCAGGATCGGAAGCGACCAAGCAAACCGATTGACCGAGGACCTCGACGGTGTCTGACCCTACGAGGTGCGGCTGTGCTCGTGCCTGCTCGACTCGCCCGTACTGCGACAACTGCGACCTGCTCGTCGGCGTGGACGGCTACCACGTCCTGGAGGTGGCCGAACGCACGAAGCACCTGGTGGTGACCCTCGAGTCGCCCCCAGGGCCGTTGGGCTGCCCCTCGTGCGGGGTCATTGCCGAGAGCCACGGCCGCCGGGTGCACACGATCATCGACGCGCCGTGCTTCGGCCGGCCGGTGCTCCTGCGGTAGCGCAAACGTACCGGGATCTGCCGCGAACCCGGCTGCGCCAAGGGCACGTTCACCGAGCAGGACGCGCAGGTCGCGCCTGCTCGAGCGCTGCTGTCGACGCGGGCGTGCTGGTGGGCGATCGGGCAGATGCGACGGGAGAACGCCTCCGTTCAGGGCCTGGCCCGGCAGCTGGGCACGACCTGGCGGACCGTGTGGTCGGCGATCCAGCCGCTACTGGAGGCGATGGCCGCCGACCCAGCCCGGTTCGACGGTGTCACCGATCTGGGGGTCGACGAGCACATCTGGCACCACGTCAGCACCAAGCCGCCCCAGGACGGCGGGCGTGGGCCGAAGGAACTGACCGGGATGGTCGACCTGACCCGCAACGCCCAGGGCAATGTGAGCGCGCGGCTGCTCGACCTCGTCCCGGGCCGGTCCGGGCAGGTCTACCGTGACTGGCTCGACGAACGCGGACAGGACTTTCGCGCTGGCGTGCAGGTGGCGACCCTGGACCCGTTCCAGGGGTACAAGAACGCCATCGATGACCAGCTCGAGGACGCCGTCGCCGTCGTGGATGCCTTCCATGTGGTCAAGCTGGGCACCCAGGCCGTCGATGACGTGCGCCGCCGCGTCCAGCAACAGACCCGCGGCCATCGCGGCCGCCAGGGTGATCCGCTGTACGGGATCCGCACAATCCTGCGGGCTGGGCGAGAGAACCTCACCGACCGGCAACGCGCCCGACTGGAGCGCGCGATCGCTGCCGATGAACGTCACGACGAGGTCGACATCGCCTGGCAAGCCGCCCAGCAGCTGCGCTCGGCATACAAGGCGGCCAACCCCGCCGAGGGACGACGAATCGCCGAGCACGTCCTGACCACGCTGCCCACGTGCCCGATCCCGGAGATCAAGCGCCTGGGCACGACCCTGAAGCGGTGGGGCGCAGCGTTCCTGGCCTACTTCGACACCGGCCGAGCGAACAATGGCGGTACCGAGGCCGTCAACGGTCTGATCGAGCTCCAACGCCGCATCGCCCGCGGGTTCCGCAACCGCAAGAACTACCGGCTACGCATGCTCCTGATCGGCGGCGGACTCACCCACGACGACCACCTACCCCCACCGCAGGTATGAAGAGCCACATCAACGAACGCGTACCCGTCCTCGGCCTCCTCCGATCCGGCGGCGGTCGCGACACCCGC
>JAKDNC010000769.1 GCA_030452025.1 Nocardioides sp.
GTCGGTCCGGCTGATCCCGCTGGTCCTGCAGAACTACCTCAACGCCTACAACCCCTCGACCGAGACGCTCGACGGCCGCGGGAACCTCAACGAGCTGACCCTGTGGGCCAAGGACGGCCTCAGCGCCTCCTCCTCACCGGACGCGCCGCCGGCCCTGCTGCCCGGGGTGGGGGAGGACCAGTGAAGAGGATCTCGCGTCCGGGGCTCGCCGCGCTCGCCGGCGTACTCACCCTCACGTTGAGCGGATGTGGCCTCGGTGGTGGCGTCTACGACGTGCCCCTTCCCGGTGGCGCCGACATCGGGGACGACCCGATGACGATCACCGCTGACTTCGCCGACGTGCTCGACCTCGTCCCGCAGTCCAGCGTCAAGGTGGACAGCGTCCCCGTCGGGCGCGTCTCGGACATCGAGCTCAACGACGACGGTCAGAGCGCTCACGTCACGCTGCTGGTCAACCAGGACGCCGACCTCCCGGCCGGCACCGTCGCACGCCTTCAGCAGACCTCGCTCCTCGGGGAGAAGTATGTCGCCCTGCTGAAGCCGACGAAGCCGGTCACGGGGGAGCCGGTTTCGTCGGGCACCAACCTCGGCCTCGCGAAGACCTCCCAGGCCGCCGAGGTCGAGCAGGTCCTGGGTGCGTTGTCCCTGGTCCTCAACGGTGGTGGGATCGAGAAGTTCCAGAAGATCTCCCGCGAGCTGCAGAACGTCTCGACCGGCCGGCCGGAGGAGATCAAGGGATTCCTGCGGCAGATGGACGGCTTCGTCTCCGGACTCGATACCAACAAGGAGGCGATCACCGACGCCCTCGACGGGCTCGGGAAGCTCTCGAAGACCCTGCGCGGCGACAAGGAGAAGATCTCCAACGCGCTCCAGGAGCTCAGCCCCGGCATGCAGGTCATCGTGGACCAGCGCAAGCAGCTGGTGAAGATGCTCTCGTCGCTGGACCGACTCTCGAAGGTGACCGTGTCGACGCTGAACAAGGCCCAGGACGACATCGTGGCCGACTTCAAGCTCCTCGACCCGATCCTGGACCAGCTGGCGAAGTCGGGCAGCGACCTGCCCAACTCCCTGCAGATCCTGTTGACCTACCCCTTCCCGGACTCGGTGCTGGACACGATCGAGGGCGACTACCTCAACGTGTTCATCACGACGAACTTCCACACGCTCCCGGCCGACTGCGTCGCGATGGGCTGCGCGTGGCCGCAGGTCCCCGGGACGACGACGCCGTCGTCGCTGATGCGCTCGGTCGACCCTGGGCTGGTCCCGCCGACGCTGCTGCCACCCACCGACTCGGTCAGTCCCGGCATCCCGGACGAGACGGTGACGGTGCCGACGGATCCTGCTGATCCTTCGGGGGACTCGTCTCCTTCGTCCGGCACCTCGCCGTCCGGCCCGACTGGTCCTTCGGGGCCCTCCGGTCCGTCGCACCCGACCAGTCCGACCGGCCGCACCAACCCGACCACCTCGGGCTCGGCGACCGGCAACCCCTCGACCCAGAGCGGTGATGAGTGATGCTGACCGGACGGATGAAGTTCCAGATCGTCGCGTTCGTGGTGATCGCGGTGTGCGCCACGGCGTACCTCTCGGTCAAGTACATCGGGTTCAACCCGACGGGGTCCGACTACCGCGTGACCCTCTCGCTGCCCAACGGCGGCGGCAGCTTCACCAACGGTGAGGTCACCTATCGCGGCGTACCCGTCGGTCGGATCGAGTCGATGAAGACGACCACCGACGGGATGGAGGCAGTGCTCCGGATCGAGGACGGCGCGCCCGACATCCCCGCCGACGTCACCGCGAAGGTGGCCAACCGGTCAGCCATCGGTGAGCAGTACGTCGACCTGCGCGGCGAGAGCACCGACGGCGACCTGCTCGAGGACGGCGACAAGCTCACGGAGGGCAGCGAC
>JAKDNC010000770.1 GCA_030452025.1 Nocardioides sp.
GCGCCGGCTCCGGCCGGGATGCCGAACGGTCCCGCCGCGGCCTGACCGTCACGCCCCAGCAGCCCGTGGACATCCTCAGCGTCCAGTTGCTCATGCCCACCGGAGGCGCACAGTGAGCCCACTCTCCTCGAGCCCGACGCTCGCAAACGCAGCCCGCCTGTCCGCTGTCCGAGTCGTCGGCGGCCTGCTCCCGAACGACGTCGTCACCGCTGTGCTGGCCGGCACCATCGACGGTCTCAAGGGGAGCGCCTACCACCTTGGCTCCGAAACGCCTCGCGAGGCCGCCGCCCGCGCCTGGACTCACCTACTCGCCACCTACCGACGATTCCGCGACGACCTCGGCACGCTCGCTGAAGACGACCCCGCCGTAGCCATCACCCGGGAGCGCTGGCTGGGCCAGGTCCTGGCCGACCTGGGGTACGGCCGGGTCCCTGCCACCCCCACCGGTGGCCTTACCGCAGGCGAGGGCGCGACCGCCAAGCAGTACCCCGTCAGCCACCTGTGGGGAAGCACCCCGATCCACCAGCTCGGCTGGGGCGTGCCTCTCGACACGCGTAGTCCCGGGGTCGCCGGCGCCGCCCGAGCGCCGCACGCCATGGTCCAAGAGCTGCTGAACGGTATCGACGACTACCTGTGGGCCGTCCTCACCAACGGCCGTACTCTACGGCTGCTGCGCGACTCAACCACGCTGACCGGCTTCGCCTACGTCGAGTTCGACCTCGAGGCCATGTTCGACGGCGAGCTCTTCGCCGAGTTCACACTGCTCTACCTACTGGTCCACCAGTCCCGCGTCGAACTCGCTGACGATGCCGTCCCCAGCACCTGCTGGCTGGAGCGATGGCGTACTACCGCCATCGGACAAGGGGTGCGCGCCCTGACGCTCCTGCGCGACGGCGTCGAAACCGCCCTGGAAACACTCGGAACCGGCTACCTCCAGCACCCAGCCAACACGGAGCTGCGCCAATCTCTCGCGGACGGCACTGTTCGGCTCACCGACATCCATAACTCCCTACTGCGGACGGTGTACCGGCTGCTGTTCTGGGCCGTGGCCGAGGACCGCGGCGCGCTGCTGGCGCCGGAGGCGACCGCCGACCAGCGAGCTCGCTACCAGGAGTACTTCTCCTCTGCACGCCTGCGCGATCATGCGCTCAAGCGGCACAGCAGCGGACACGACGATCTGTGGCAGGCCGCCAAGTTGGTTTTGGACTCCCTCAGCCGCTCCGGCGGGGAGTCGCGTCTCGGCCTGCCGGGGCTGGGCGGCCTGTTCAGTCCCACCGCAGCCGCCGTGCTCGCCGACTGCCGGCTTCCCCACACCACCCTGCTCTCGGCGGTGCGGTCACTGTCGGTGGTGCAGCCCAAGGGCGAGCCACAGCGGGTAGTGGACTTCGCGCATCTTGGCGCCGAGGAACTGGGCTCCGTGTACGAGTCGCTTCTGGAACTCGTACCCCGCTACGACCCAGTCAGCCATGCCTTCTCATTGGAGACGCTCGCCGGCAACGACCGGAAAACCTCTGGCAGCTACTACACCCCGTCCGAGCTGGTCGAACTCGTCCTCGACACCGCCCTCGACCCGGTTCTCGACGACGTCGAGAAGCGCACCCGGACCCCCGAGGAACGAGCCGAAGCCTTGCTCGCACTGAAGGTCTGCGACCCCGCAGTCGGATCGGCGCACTTCCTCGTCGCCGCGGCCCGCCGGATCGCGCTACGCCTCGCGGTCGCCCGCACTGGCGAGCTCGACCCCACCCCGACCGACTACTCCGACGCCCTCCACGATGTCGTCGGTAGTTGCCTCTACGGCGTCGACATCAACCCCATGGCCGCCGACCTGGCCAAGGTCAGCCTCTGGCTCACCGCAATGACCCCCGGCAGGCCGCTGTCGTTCCTCGACCACCACATCAAGGT
>JAKDNC010000077.1 GCA_030452025.1 Nocardioides sp.
CCAGCAGTTTCACTGTATGGACTGTGTACGGGCGTGTACGGAGCACATCCCGAAAACCCCGCACGACCAGGAAGACTGCTGTGTCGGGCCATGTACGGGCCGGGCCGTCATGCAGGATGCGCGACCGCTTGCACCAGCCGACCGGGACCGCTCGCGAAGACCATGCCCCGACATAGTTTCCGCAGGTCACCCCGCATTTCTCGGGTTGGCCCGTACACGGCCCGTACACGAGTCCGCGATGAACGTGCAGGTCAGGCCCCGTTTACCCCCATCCCGTACATCCCGACACTGCATTGCATACACGTGGGGGATCTCGGAGACATCTCCCTTATACACACACACATCTCAATCTCCATAAGAGAGATAGTTATATATGTACGGGATGAGGGTAAACGCGGCACGACCAGCAGTTTCACTGTATGGACTGTGTACGGGCGTGTACGGAGCACATCCCGAAATCCCCACATGACCAGCACGGACGCCGTGTCGGGCCATGTACGGGCCGAACCGAACGAGCCCCCAGGGGCCAAGTTCGGCCGTCGATCGGGCGGTGGCGTAGCCCCATCGACTCGAAGAAGTCGACTCGCGCGCCTCGTGGCCTGGACCGATCCTCAGGTTCGGCGGGCAGGCCCAGCGGGAGCGTCCCACGAGAGGCGAGCCCCGCCCACTTGCCCGGCTATGAACGCTCCTGATCCGCACACCCCGGCCGAGGCCCCCATCGATGACGACACCCTGGAGACCGCGCAGACCGCGAACGACGATCACGGCGCCGGTGTCCCCGAGCTCGCGGAGGACGCGTCCTTCGAGGACGAGGGCGCCGGGCTGTCGGTGGCCGATATCGACACCGCCGTGACGCAGATGAGCGAGCAGCCGTTCCCGATCCCCGCCTATCCCGGGTCGATCGGCGACGTGTCGGTGGCCAAGCTGCGTTCCTCGATCGTCGCCCCGCTGGTCGCCCAGGCCCGCGGCTACCGCACCCTCACCGGCACCGAGGACGCGGGGGACACCCTGCGCCGGTTCGGCTTCGACGGTCGCCGCAACCCGGGACGCCACCTGCTGAGCCTGGCGCGGCAGGGGGCGTGGATGGAGATCCCGTACTTCAAGATGGATTCCATCGCTCGGGGCGAGCCGATCCTGGGCACGCTGCAGCTGCGGCCGGAGGACGACCCGCCGGAGGGGTCGAGCTGGGCGAAGTACATGTTCCTGGCCGGTTCCGGCACCGCCATCGATGCGCACCCGGCGACCCCGGCGAGCTGGTTCGCCGACAGCCAGGTCCCGGTGCTGCTGACCGAGGGCGTGGTCAAGGCCGACTCGGTGCTGACGGCGATGCTGCGCGACGCCGGGATCGCCGACGAGACGCTGTCCACCGCGGTCGGTGCCACCGAGCCCCTCCAGCACCTGGGCGAGCTGCTGGAGCAGGTCCCCGCCGACAAGCGGATCCTGGTCCTCGCCATCCCCGGGGTGCAGTCCTGGCGGCGTAACGACGAGTGGAACACCATCGGCATGCGCGACCGCGAAGCGATCATCTGCTTCGACGGCGATATCGCCCGCAACGCGGCCGTGTGGGACGCCGCCTACGGGCTGATGGAGTTCCTGGCCAAGCGCAACACCGCCCAGGTCAGCCTGATCGACCTGTCCCCGCGGGGCGATGAGACCGTCGACCCCAAACGCGGGATCGATGACTTCCTGGCCTACTCAGGCACGTGGAGCGACGCGCTCGGCCTGCGGATCGGGCAGCTGCCTCAGCGGCCGGTGGACGACACCGGCGAGAAGGGCCAGACCCGCGTGACCCGGGATGGACTCGGGGTTGAGGTGTGCAACGTGCGCGCCGACCCCGCTGGCGGCCCGGACATCACGACCTGGCAGAAGGTCGACGACATCGGCGGGCGGCTGGTCAGCTTCGAGGAGTTCCGCATGCCGACCGCGGACGAGCTCGAGGGCGGACGGATCATTCCCGGTGCGGTCTCCCGCGCCGAGCGGCAGGCCGTGGTGACCGTGGCGTGGAAGACCGCCGAGGGCCTGATCGATTCCGCGGTGATCCGCGGCCCCAAGGCGATGCTCGATGAGGACCCCGCCAAGTGGGAGACGCGTTACGGGGCCGATGTGCCCACGAAGGTCTCGGCGCTGTCGTCCTGGCCTCCGCGCTCGGGCATCAACTGGACCCGTGCGATCAAGGACTACCGCGCCTCCGAGAGCACCGACGATGTGCTGTGGGGCTGCCAGGGGTGGGTGCCGACCCGGGACGGGAACCCTGCCTTCATCGCCGGGCGGCAGGTGGTCGGCCCGACCGGTGCCGGCGACGAGCGGGCCCAGGCGGGTCTGACCGCTGACGACTTCCCGAGCATCGACGACTACGGCGTGATCGATGCCGCGATGAGCCTCGAACAGCAGCGCGACCTGCTGCGCGGCGTGGTCGATGCCTACACCAGTGCCGACACGTTCGTCGACCCACGGTTCGGGATGGTCGCGTTGCTGGCCGGGGTGCGGCCGATCGTGCCGATCACCCCGCACAGCGTGTTGTACATCGTCGGCGGACGCCGCTCGGGCAAGTCCTGGCTGGCCTCGATGATCCAGGGGTTCTGGGCCTCGCGCGGCGGTGCCTGGAGTGCCGAGCGGCTGCCGGGCTCGGCGATGGACACCCGCGCCTGGATGGAGAACGCGGTCTCGAAGTCGATGATGTGGGTGATCGACGACTTCGCCCCCAATTCCGACCAGCGGCAGTGGGAGAAGCAGACCAGCGACCTGGAGGCGATGGTCCGCTCCGCGTTCAACGGCACCGGCAAGGGCCGCATGACGGCGGACATGAAGACGCGCGTGCAGAACCCGCCGCGCTCGTTCGTGGTGGTCACCGCCGAGAACGAGCTGCAGATCGACTCCGTGCGCGATCGGATGCTGACGCTGTACTCCGACGACGGGGGAGGGTTCATCAACCCGGCCTCCGCCGACCCGCTGGCCACGCTGAACGCGATGTCCGGCCGCGGGGACCAGGCACGCCTGTCGGCGCAGATGCTGCGGTGGATGTGCGACTGGTCCGCCCGCTCCTCCTACCAGCAGGTGCGTGCCACGTTCGTGCGGGAGCGGGACGACTCGGCCGGCGACGCCCGCCAGCACGTCGAGCAGGAACTCGGCGGTCAGGTCAACGCCACCCGTCACGCGCAGATCGTCTCGGAGTACCTCCTCAGCGTGACCATGCTCGAGCAGTACGCGCTGTATCTGGACATGGATGTGGAGTTCCTGGAGCGCGTCGAGTCGATGCGTGATGACCTGGCGGCGCTGACCGTGGACCTCTCGCGCACCCAGCAGGGCCGCACCGCCGGCCACGCCCTGGTCGATGCGCTGCGGTACCTGCTCGAATCGCAGAAGGGGTACGTCGAGCCGTTGGTGCCCAGCGACGTGGGGTCCCCGCCGACGGATGACCCCAGTGTGAACCTGCGGCTGGGCTGGCCGGCGGGCCGGGAGCCGCGCGGTGAGCCTCTGGGCCGCTACGTGCCCGACGCCCGCGGCAAGGGCCGCGACGTGATCGTCTTCTCCCGCGACGCGTTCCAGGTCGCTCGTTCCCGTGCCCGCCATTTGATCCCGGCCGGGCAGACCGCCCGCACCAGTTGGAAGGCCGTCTGGCACGAGGGCCTGGCCGCCGAAGGCATCTGGGGCCCGCGAATCCGCCACGGGGTGCCGACCGGGGAGATCGAGTCCCGGGCCGGTGGGGCGCGCGTGCGCGGGGTGCCGATCGACGTGGCCACCCTCTACGACGAGGAATGACATCGGAAACTGACGGGAGGCCTGGGATGGCCCTGTCCTGCCACGGCCGGGTTGCGCCCACTTCTCGGGGAGACGACCACGATGAAAGGGGGCCGGGTGGCCTCGACACTGACCCGCGATGGCCTGCACCTGGAGGCGGATGATCTCGCTGCGGTGCGGCGCACGGCGCTGTCGCCGTCGACGGCGAAGACCCTGTCGTCCGGCTGCGCGGCCGGGTTCGCCTTCGGCAAGCTGGTCGGGGAGCAGGCCCCCGACCCGTTCGCCGCCACCACGCAGGGCACGGCCGCGCACACGGTGCTGGAGGACCTCTACGGTCTCCCGCGCGGCAAGCGCACCCGCCGCAAGGCCGCCAACCTGTTGTTGTCGCGGGTGGCGCAGTGGCGCCACGGCGACCTCACGGCCCTGTCGGACCCGGTCACGAGGCAGCTGTTCATCGCCGACGTGATGGGCAAGTACCAGGGCATCTTCGAGATCGAGGACCCCCGCGAGGTCGACGTCGCGGCCACCGAGTGGCACCTGCAGGGCGTCGACGTTGGCGGGGTGCCCTTCGCCGGGTACATCGACCTGACCCAGCACGTCCGAGCTCGCGGCAAGACTGGGCTGCGGGTGATCGACCACAAGACCGGGAAGGTCCCCGACAAGCACAAGATCGAGCGGTACGGCGACGACCACGGCGACCAGATCCGCCTGTACGCCGCCGGACTGCGGCAGATCACCGACGAGCCGGTGCTGGAAGGTCGGGTCTACTACACCCGCCACGGGAAGTCGCGCGTGATCGCCGTGTCCGCCAAGCGTGTCGCCCAGACCGTCGGGGAGTTCTCCCGTGCCTGGGACGTGCACAACGAGATGGTCGATCAGGCCATGTTCCCGACCAGAACATCGCCGCTGTGCGGATGGTGCCCGCTGGTCAACCTCTGCCCGGCCGCGCAGGCCTCGAAGTTCAACACTGACCGCACCGAGGGGCAGACCGCGCTGACCGCCACGGACCTGGTCGACATCGAGGAACCCGCCGTGACCGCGTCCTGCGAGACAGGGGGTGCGCCCACTGGCCCGGTGTCCCCGGATGAGCCGGGGGAGGAGATCGAGCATTCGAGGGAAGGAACCGACATGGCCGAGTACGCACTTGCGGAGGGCAAGCCGTGGGAGGAGGACGTCGCCGGCACACTCAACGGCGCCAGCTACGCGACCATCGGCTACTTCGGCACCGCCTCCCTGGCCTACGAGCTGCTGGGCAAGCACAACGTGCCGATCCAGCGCGTGGCCGTCGACACCCTGACCGCCACCCTGGCGTCCATCATCACCGATGTCCAGGAGGGTCTGACCGGGCGGGCCTCGTTCCAGGACGGGACCAACACCCGCGTGCGCGGCGTCCTGCGGACCGTGCTCGACGCCGTGCCACCCCCGTTCGGCGAAGACGCGGGAACCTGGCAGCGGTGGATCAAGATGACCACCGGACACACCCGGTCGATCGCCGCGGCCGCCGTCCGGCTCGCCGAGGCCGACCACCCCGGGGTCGACATCGACACCCTGACCACCATCGCCCCGACCGCCGCGGAGGACTGACCCATGAGCACCGCTGACCATGCGCAGATCATCATGGCCGCCCACGACCGGGTGGCGAAGCTGGACACCACCGAGGACGGCCTGGTGCGAGTCCCCGGCATCGAGAAGGCGGTTCCCCGGCAGGTGGCGGTGTCCAAGGCGATCCGCGAGCTGGTCGCCGAACTGTCCGAGGGGTCGGCCTCCTGGAAGCTGATCGACCGGATGACCGGCCACGCCGAGGGTCTGGACCTGAAGAACTTCGTGGGCACCATCGTCAAAGTCACCCGGGAGAAGTCCTCCACCCGAGGCAAGCTGCTGCTGTACACCGGCACGAAGCAGGAGGTCGATGGGGTCGATCCCGGCTACGAGATCGTCCGCACTGAGCGGACCGATGATCCCGAGGGGCTGATGGTCGCCTCCGAGGCGAAGGCCTTGCTCGGCCACCGCGTGCTGGTGTGGGTAGTCCTCGAACCGTGGGCGAACAACCCCAACAAGAAGACCCGCGTGCTGATCCACCTGATGGACCTGGGAGCCGACGACCGCTACGACGCCGACGCGGACGCTCTGGCGGCCTGACCGACCCGATGCGTCACGGGCCACCTCCGATCGTTCGGAGGTGGCCCGCTGCCTGCCTTGCCCGGTAGAGAACTGCTACCGGACTTAGCACGGGCGGGTGTGAACATTCGCGTCACTGGGGCCCACCAGTATTGCGCGTGGGGACCACCGAGCGAGCTTGTCGATGGCGCGCTTCAGAGCCGTCAGTGGCGTGCTTGGGAGCCACCCCGCTTACGCGTAGTCCGCCACGCGAGGTGCGGAGCCAGCGATACGGGCGCGGGTTCGCGGACGAAAGTCGCTGCTGCCGGGAAGGGCCCCACTTCCACACTGGAAAGTCAGCTCGGCCCGGTGCCGGGTTCGGCGACGCTCGCGCGAGGTTCGACCACTTCTCGCACGCTCATCGACCCAGCCAGGAGGCGCCGCGCGCAGAGCCCCCGGAACTGATGTGCGACGACTGGACCGTGAGGTAGCCGGCTCGCCGAAGACCGGGCCGTTCACGTACGGGAGGGCCATGAGCAGGTCATCAGTCTGGCCGTAGCGCACGTCCTCGGGCTTGTTCAAGGCCTGGTAGAGCGTGGTGAGCTGAGCCCCGAGGTCGAATCCGTTCTCGCTGGTGCGCTCTTCGATGTACCTGGAGAACAGGTTGCGCTCCCACGGCCCCGAGTCGTCGGCGTGGAGGCAAAACAGGGTACGAACCAGAAAGATCGATGCCTGGTGCTCGTCGTTGCCGGTCGCTTCAAGGTGATCGTAGAGCTTGGCCGTCAACTGCGCCGCATGGATCGAGGCGGCCTCTTGCTCGGTAGACCCGAACTTGGCGCGCCGATAGCCGGCCAGGAACATCAGGTCCTCGACGTGGTGGGGCAGCTCCTCGAGGGAGAACTCCAGCACGGCTTCCTCGCCCGCCTCAACGGCCAGATCCAACAGCCGGAACCTCTTGAAGTCGCTGGTGATGACGTAGCCGGGACGCTCGCTGTCAGTCAAGGACTCCATGTAGTCCAACGCCTGCTGCTCGGCGATGACGAGGTCTGCGCCGGCGGACTTCATCTCGATCAGCGCGGTGCCGGAGATCGGCGCATCGATTTTTCCGCGCTGGCCAGTCGAGGCGCGCTGCGCGCGCTCCTCATACACGGCTACGGTAGAACGAGTGATGCCGAAGACACGTAACAGGTCACGCACGAAGCTCTGCGCTTCACCCCGCTCATATCCCTCTGCCTCGCGCCATTGCGCTGCGAACGTACCTGCACGAGAGCGGATGTCGGACAGCACGAGGGGCTTCCGAGGCATAGGTACATCCTCCCAGCTCTACAGCCAGGCAGGGACCAGTTCGACAGATACCGAAGCTAGGTGTTGCCTTGAGACCACACCCCGGTGAAATCTCGATGCTCGGCCGCGGGAGGCCCTCAGGCGTCGTTGTACTCATCCTCCTCGGTGTGCTTGAGCGCGACTCGCTCCACGCCGGAGATTTCGAGCAGGTGAGGAATTAGATCCCGCATCGGCGGGCGGCCATGGAACTGAATGTCTATAACGACGGAGCTTTGCTCGCTGGTGGAGACCCGCCGGCTCCGCTCGATCGAGCTGGTGAACCCGGAGGTGCTCGCGGCCGCAAGCACGTCGCGCAGCACCCCAGCGCCGTCAGCATAGGTGATGCGCAAATGACGCTTACGATCCGGGTCCGGCAACTTTCGGATGATCGGGGCGATGACGAACAGTGTTAGGAGATGCAGCAACGTCAGGGCTATAGCGAGCGAGAGCATGCCGGATCCGCACGCCATTCCCACGGCCGCGGCGACCCAGATGGTGGCGGCCGTGGTCAAGCCACGCACGACGCTATGGCCCTTGAAGATAACTCCGGCACCCAAGAACCCGATACCAGAGACGATCTGAGCCGCGATGCGCGAGGGGTCTAAGTTGACATCACTACCCAGGACGGCTGAAAATCCGTACGCCGACACCAGTGTGAAGGCACAGGATCCGAGGCCCACGAGGACATGGGTCCGGTAACCCGCTGCTTTGTTACGCAATTGTCGCTCGACACCGATCAACGAGCACAGCACGAACGCCGCGACGAGTAGCTGAGTCTCGATCAGACTGGTGTCGGTGACGATTCCGACCAGCGATTCCATGGGTCACCTCTCTCCAGGCCGAGAGCACATGTGTTGACGGACGGAAACATGCCGTCCTGGCCTTGGACTTGCATGCACTTCAGAGCGAACCATGTAAGCAATGGATCGGCGTTTCCATCGTCCACCTTGTCTTATGTGCTCTGTCGTGAGCGGGTAGTGCTCATATGTGCGCTCCGCACGGAGTGCCCTTGGTCGATGGCTACGCTGACCTCACCGACGCTGGTTCCCGGTCGCGACGACGCACCGGGGGGAGGGACCACACCGTATGACCGCTCAGCGTTCTGCCACGCCTGGGGTGATGTCCGTCGCCCCGCGCAAACAATCCCGGCTCTACCGGCAGCGCCAATTGCGTGGGATGGCACTTTTTGCGCTGTTCGCGTTCCCCAACCTCGGCCTCATCGCCGTATTCGCCTACTGGCCGATCATTTACAACTTCTATCTCAGCTTCACCAGTTGGGACTTCATCTCCCCCGCCCCGATATGGACAGGGTTGTCGAACTACACGCAGCTGTTCACCTCAGACATGTTCGGCAACGTCATGGTGATCAGCTTGACGTGGGTGGTGGTTGTCGTCGGAGTGAATCTCGTCCTCGGCGTCGCCCTCGCCTCGCTGTTCTCCATGAAGCTCCCAGGGACCTCTGTGGTCAGCGGAATCGTCTTCACTCCGCACGTCATCTCTGGTGCCGCGATTGCTTCCGTCTGGCTGTTCATCTTCGATCCGAACTACGGTCTGGCCCGCCTCGCGTTTAATGCCGTCGGCATGAACTCTCCCGCCTGGGTCACCGATGCCGACTGGGCATTGCCCGCTCTCCTGATCGTCTCGATCTGGAAGGGCGTGGGCTTCGTGGCGATTGTGTACCTCGCCGGCATGCAGGGACTGCCCTCCGAAGTGCTCGAAGCGGCCCGCCTCGACGGCGCGAACCGCTGGCAGGCGTTCACCCGGGTCATTCTGCCGTTGCTCTCGCCCACCACGTTCTTCCTGGTCGTCACACAGACGATCGCCGCCTTCAAGGCATTCGACATCATCGCCATGATGACCGGGGGCGGCCCCGCCTCGGCGACCACGACGCTCAGCTGGTTCATTTACGACCAGGCCTTCCAGCGCTCGAACGTCGGTTACTCCGCCGCCGGAGGCACCATCATGTTCGTAATCCTCATGGTCATCACCGCGCTGCAGTTCCGGTTCGTCGAGAAGAAGGTGAACTACTGATGTCCACTACATCCACTCAGGTGCCCGCACCTCGCACGGATTCGTCGGAGTCACCGGTGACCCCGTCGCGTGCCGTGAAGGCGCGGCGTCGCTCGCGCAAGCTGGTCCGCAACTGGTGGGGATTCCTGCTGCTGGTTGCCGCCGCACTGATGTTCGTGGTCCCCCTGTACATGCTGGTCACGACGGCTTTCAAGACCAACTCCGAGATCTACGCCTGGCCGCCGCGTCTGCTGCCCTCGGAGCTGACCTGGGACAACCTGCGCTCGGCGTGGACTCTCGCGCCCTTCGACCAGTTCATCAAGAACTCCGTGATCGTCACGGTCGCGGGCTCTGCCGCGAAGGTGCTCCTCGCGGTCTTCACCGCTTATGCCTTCGCCTTCCTGCCGTTCCCTGGCAAGAAGATCCTGTTCCTGGTGATGCTCGGTGCGCTCATGGTCCCCGGCCACGTCACGCTGCTGGTCAACTACATCACCATCGGCAACATGGGAATGATCAACACCTACCCCGGCCTGATCCTCCCCGGAGTCGCCTCCGCCTTCGGCACTTTCCTGCTGCGTCAGCACTTCCTGTCGCTGCCCAAGGAGCTCTTCGAGGCGGCCGAGGTTGACGGGGCCGGCCATTTCCGCAAACTGTTCTCGATGGTGATTCCCATGTCGATTCCGGCCCTCGCCACCGTCGCGCTGATCGCTGTAATTGACGACTGGAACGAGTTCGTATGGCCGCTGATCATCACCAACTCCGTCAACATGCGCACGTTGCCCATCGGCCTCATGTATCTGAAGGCCAACGACGGCATGACCAACTGGGGCGTGCTCATGTCCGGGACGCTCATTGTGGTCCTGCCCATGCTGCTCGTGTTCCTATTCGCGCAGCGCTACATCGTCACCGGTCTCACCGGCGCCGCCGCGGGCGGCGGGCGCTGACGCCCCAGGCCCCACACCCACCCTTCTCACATCCCGCCGTCCCCGCAGTCCCCCGTCGCGAGATTCGCCGACCGGTCGCTGCACCCTGCACGCGCTCGTCGGGCGCAGGCACACCCAT
>JAKDNC010000771.1 GCA_030452025.1 Nocardioides sp.
AAGAACTCGAAGGATGCACTGATGGCAGGACGGCAGTACACCGACGACGAGATGCTGGCCGGCGTACGCGCGGCCGCCGAAGGCGTCGACGGCCCGCTGACTGTGGCGGCCTACGACGCATGGCGTGCGCAGCACGGCGGGGCTTCTGGAATCGGCATCATCCGGCGCTTCTGGAAGTGGCACGTTGCCTGTGAGAAGGCCGGGCTCGAAGATGTCGTGAAGACAACGAAGAAGCCCGGTTTCAGCAAGGGCGCGATCGTCGAAGCCGTGGCTCGCTACCTTGACGAGCCGGACGCGCGGGGCAGTTACAACGGCTACAAGGAATGGGCGAAGGGTCGCGACGGGGTGCCGAGCGGGCCCACCGTCCGGAACAACTTTCCCAGGTGGGCGGAGTTGCTGGAGCTGGCGCGAGCCAGGTGACTCCCGGCTGTCGGTGACTCCACCTAGCCTGCAATCAGGCGGTCAAAGAGACCGTTGGAGGGGGTCGAGATGGAACGGGAAATCAAAGGGTTCGACAAGTCTGTCGACAGTGCGTGGATGCACTTCATCGCGTATCTGTTGATGCGACTGATCAAGGGGGACTACTCGCGCACGATCCTGGTCGAGTACGTCGACGGTGTCGAGCGCGACGAACCTGCGGCCTGGATCCAGTTGTCGCGGCGCGGAGAGACGTATATCGCTCTCGGGAGCGTCTGGCTGGCCCCGGACCTGGCAGAAAGTGTTGCAGAGTTGCCGGGCTACCACCTCGATCACGGGCGCCTCGTCGCTGCCGATGACGTGCCGGGACGTCTGGTGCACTCCACCGTCCGCGCCTTTCGCGACGTGATGGGTGCTCCGCATCCGGCGTTCCTCGAGGTCGTCGGGGTCGACCCGAACAAGGAACGCAGCTTCCGTTCGCCCTACGTCGAGCAGGACCGGCCGCCTTTCTGAGTAGCCCGCTCTGGTGTGGGCTCCTGACGCGGTGGTGATCTGGTTGTTGGCACACTCGATCAAACCGGTTCTTGATCGAGTGTGCCAACAACCAGTTTTGCCTTCCGCAGCGGCCCGCGCCCCCTGGAGAGCGGATCTACCCCTGTCAGGACTGCAGCGACGAGTCGCGGCATCGCGAGGATCGGCTGGTCGGACAGGTGGTCGATCGGGGTGGGCGGTCTCTTTGGTGGCGGCGGGTGCGGTGGCGCGGGTGTTGCTGCTGGGACTTTGCCGCTCGGGTGCACGGGTTCTCCACAGGCTGGCGGACCGGGGTTCCGATGACCGGCGATCTTGCCTAGTCTTCCCAGTGGCGCCAGCCACGAGGCGCCCTTCTCGGGAAGGTTGTTGGATGAACAGGACGAGCCGGTTGGTTCGCTGGTGGACGGTGGCAGCGTGCGTGCTGATGATGGCGGCGGGTTGCTCGCAGGATCCGGATTCGGGTGGCTCCGACGAGCCGACGTCGCAGTCGCCGAGCCCGTCCCCGAGTGAGTCCGCGAGCGACGAGCCGACCGAACCGCCCGTGCCCGAGGCGATGGCCAACGAGGACAAGGCCGGCGCCAAGGCATTCGTGCAGTACTACTGGGATGTTGTGGCCTATGCCCAGGTCACTGGTGATGTGTCGACTCTGCGCGAACTCGCATTTCCCACTTGCGGCGCCTGCGTAGCTGGACTGAAGTCCATCCGCGAAACCGTTCCGAAGGCGACCAAGATCGCAGGTGGCGAGGTGACGGTCAGCAACGTGAAAGTGACGGCACTTCAATCGGGTTCCAAGCACCACTTTCAGGTGGATTATGCCGCCGACAACTCTCGACAGGTCGTGATACACAAGGACGGCACCAAAGACGTGTACGACGCAGGTAGAAGCCGGTACCGGAACATTGTGAGTTTGGATGACGACGGCGAATGGCGGGTCGGACTGGTTGAGGTC
>JAKDNC010000772.1 GCA_030452025.1 Nocardioides sp.
AGGACCCCATCTTGGCAGTCTCCCGCCTGACCAGTTCCACCCCGGGAATTCCCGGAGCTTCGCAACGTCACTCGTTCGCGAAGATCGACGCCCCGATCGAGGTTCCCGGTCTTCTCGACATCCAGAGGGACTCTTTCGCCTGGCTCGTCGGCACGCCGCAGTGGCGCGCCCGCAAGCAGGCTGAGGCCGGGGAGGGCGTTCGCATCACCTCCGGTCTCGAGGACATCCTCGAAGAGCTGTCCCCTGTCGAGGACTACTCCGAGAACATGTCCCTGGTCCTGTCCGAGCCGCGCTTCGACGACGTGAAGAACACCGTCGACGAGTGCAAGGACAAGGACATCAACTACTCGGCTCCGCTGTACGTCACCGCGGAGTTCACCAACGCCACCTCCGGTGAGATCAAGAGCCAGACCGTCTTCATCGGCGATTTCCCGATGATGACGGACAAGGGCACCTTCATCATCAACGGCACCGAGCGTGTCGTGGTCTCGCAGCTCGTCCGCTCCCCGGGCGTGTACTTCGACGAGTCCATCGATCCCGGTACCGAGCGTCCGCTGCACTCCGTGAAGGTCATCCCCTCGCGTGGTGCATGGCTGGAGTTCGACGTCGACAAGCGCGACACCATCGGTGTGCGCATCGACCGCAAGCGTCGTCAGCCGGTCACCGTGCTGCTGAAGGCCCTGGGTCTCAGCGCCGAGGAGATCACCGAGCGTTTCGGTTTCTCCGAGATCATGATGTCCACCCTCGAGAAGGACGGCGTCGCAAACACCGACGAGGCCCTGCTGGAGATCTACCGCAAGCAGCGTCCCGGTGAGTCGCCCACGCGCGACTCCGCGCAGGCACTGCTGGAGAACAGCTTCTTCAACTCCCGTCGCTACGACCTGGCGAAGGTGGGCCGCTACAAGGTCAACCGCAAGCTGGGCCTGGGCACCGGCGGCGAGGGTCCCATGACCCTCACCGAGCAGGACATCCTGACCACCATCGAGTACCTGGTGCGTCTGCACTCCGGCGAGCGCGACATGACCTCCCCGGACTCCGTGGAGATCCCGCTGGGCACCGACGACATCGACCACTTCGGCAACCGTCGTGTGCGTACCGTCGGCGAGCTGATCCAGAACCAGATCCGCGTGGGCCTGTCCCGCATGGAGCGCGTCGTGCGCGAGCGCATGACCACGCAGGACGCGGAGTCGATCACCCCGACCTCGCTGATCAACGTGCGTCCGGTCTCCGCCGCGATCCGCGAGTTCTTCGGCACCTCCCAGATGTCGCAGTTCATGGACCAGAACAACTCCCTGTCGGGTCTGACGAACAAGCGTCGTCTGTCCGCCCTGGGCCCCGGTGGTCTGTCGCGTGAGCGCGCCGGCCTCGAGGTGCGAGACGTGCACCCGTCCCACTACGGCCGCATGTGCCCGATCGAGACCCCTGAGGGTCCGAACATCGGTCTGATCGGTTCCCTGGCGTCCTACGCCCGCGTGAACCCCTTCGGCTTCATCGAGACCCCGTACCGTCGCGTCGAGAACGGTCAGATCACGGACGTGGTCGACTACCTCACCGCCGATGAGGAGGACCGCCACATCATCGCCCAGGCGAACACCCCGTACAACGCGGACAAGCAGTTCACCGAGGAGCAGATCGAGGTCCGTCTGCGTGGCGGCGACGTCGAGGTCGTCCCGGTCGACAAGGTCGACTACATGGACGTCTCGCCGCGTCAGATGGTCTCCGTGGCCACCGCCATGATTCCGTTCCTGGAGCACGACGACGCCAACCGTGCCCTCATGGGTGCGAACATGCAGCGTCAGGCCGTGCCGCTCCTGCGGGCCGAGGCCCCCTTCGTGGGTACCGGTATGGAGCAGCGCGCCGCCTACGACGCCGGCGACGTCATCGTCTCCCCGAAGGC
>JAKDNC010000773.1 GCA_030452025.1 Nocardioides sp.
GCCCAGATCGGTGTTGCCGATGAACCTCGCCCGGGTATCGGCGAAGAGGCGGTCGAATTGTGCGGCGACGGATTTGGTGCCCTGGTGGTCGGCGGCGACGCCGTAGCGCAGCAGTCCGTAGGGCACGGGCAACCGGTCGTAGACGTCGGCGGTGGACCCGGGCACCTGGCGCAGAATCTCCTTCGCGCTGAAGCAGCCGGCCGGTCCGGCACCGATGACCGCAACTTTCGGTCCTGTGCCCTCGGAGGATGGGGCATCTCCCGCCGAGGCGGCTCCCCCACTGACCGCGACCCCGTAATTGGGTGTGGCGCTGGCCTTGGACCAGGTGACGGGGAGGTTGAGCATTCCGCGGAAGACCCAGCCGCCTACGCGGGTTTCCCGGGTCTCATCGATGGCGAGACCGTCGAGGCTGTTGAAAAGCAGTGGCAGGGCCACCTCGGCGATTTCGGCACGGGCGGCCCAGTTGCCCAGGCACACGTGGACGCCCTTGCTGAAGGCCAGGTGGGGTTTGGCCTCGCGGTGGATGTCGAACTGATCGGCCCGGTCCCAGATGGTTTCGTCCCGGTTGGCCGAGAGCACGCAGATGCCCAGCTTCGCGCCGGCGGGCAGGTGGGTGCCGGCGAGCACGGTGTCCTGGGTGGTCTGGCGGGAGTACATGCCGATGGGGGCGATCCAGCGGATGGTCTCCTCGAACACGGTCGGCCACAGGCCGGGGTTGGCGATGGCGGCGGTGCGCTGCTCGGGGTGGTCGAACATGGCCAAGGCTGCCACACCCAGGGCGTCACGGGGTTCGTTGAGTCCCCCGCCGATGGTCATCTTGATGTTCGCGCGGATCTGTTCGATCGGCATCGCTTCGCCGGGCATGGACAGGAGCCCAGAGATGAGCGAGTCATCGCGGTGTGTCAGGTGGTATTCGAGCATCTCGTCAAGTGCCGCATCGACCTCATCGAAGGACCGCTTCCCCTTCGCCCAGACGTCCGGATCATCGGCATAGTTGCCGGTGGCGTCGATCATCGTCTGCGACCAGCGCTGGAGGTCGGATTGCTCGGCGTTGTAGAGGCCCAGCATGCGACGCAGGGTCTCTGCGGCATAAGGTGCGGCGAAATCCCAGATGAGGTCGGCGCCAGGGCCTTTGTCGATGAGCTTGCCCAGAAGGTCCTCGGCGACCTCGCGGTACATGCTCGTCCACACGCGTTTGACATAGCCAGGTTTGAGAACCGGCTGCCAGGCTCGACGCTGTTCGTAATGTTCGGGGTCGTCGCGGCGGAGCATCGAGTGGCCCATGGCGCGTATCTGCAGGGAGCCCTCTTCATCTGCGGAGAAGATCTCCTGATCGTGTTCGGTGGCGCTGACGGCGTCGTAGCTGGTGATGAGGTAGCGGTTGACTGCGGGCACCCAGTGGACGCCGCCTTCGGCGCGGCGTCGTTCGTAGATCGGGAACGGATCGTCGTAGAGTTCCGGAATCGTCACCCAATCGGCGACCGGCGCCGAGGCGGCCCCTTGGTGGGTGTCCGCGTGCAGTTGAGAAGTCATCGTCGTCTCCCCTCATCCTCGAGATTGTCCTGTCGATGCGATCGTTCGATGATGTGATCGCGTTCACAGTCCAGTCTGCAACGGGTACGATCAAAGGAAAAGCGGAATTAATCTGACAACTAGTCCGGAAAAGCGAATATGTACATTGACCAGGTCCCGAACTTCTCTCTACGCCAACTCTCGTATCTCATTACT
The DNA here is from genome assembly GCA_030452025.1 of Nocardioides sp. Taxonomy (GTDB): domain Bacteria; phylum Actinomycetota; class Actinomycetes; order Propionibacteriales; family Nocardioidaceae; genus Nocardioides. The sequence goes on from JAKDNC010000773.1 coordinate 1,729, forward strand.
GCGGCCCGATTGGGCACGATCTCTGCCGCCGCGGCCGAGCTGCACGTGTCGTCCTCGGCGATCTCTGACTCGATCACGGCGCTCGAGCACCAGATGGGTTCTCAGCTGTGCATCCGGAAGAAGGCTCAGGGGCTGGTCCTCACCGCAGCGGGCAAACAGGTC
>JAKDNC010000774.1 GCA_030452025.1 Nocardioides sp.
CCTCGTCTTCACTGACGGCCCCCTGTGTGGTGATCGCGATGTCGTGGTGGGCGCCTTCGGCATCGACGTGGAGTTGGTGCATAAGGTCGAGGCAGAGTTCGGCGACGAGACTGTGGAATTCGGTCTCATCGACTGAAGCTTCGTGGGCGCCGGAACTCATGAGGATGACGGTGTCGTTCGTCGACATGCACCCGTCGGTGTCGAGACGGTCGAAGCTGCGGTTCGTGGCACCGCGCAGTGCGGATTCGAGGACCGTCTGGTCGACTGCCGCGTCGGTGGTGATGACGACGAGCATGGTCGCCAGCCCGGGTGCGAGCATGCCTGCGCCCTTGGCCATGCCGCCGATCGTGTATCCGGTGCCACCTTCTCGGGTGGCGGTCTTGGCGACGGTGTCGGTGGTCATGATCGCCTCGGCGGCGGCCTCACCGGATTCGACGGTGTCCTCGGCCGACGCCACCAGGGGCGGGAGGTGGTCGATGATGGTGTCGCGGAAGTCCTGCCCGCCGACCCCGATGAGTCCGGTCGAGCAGACGAGGATGTCTTCGGCGGAGGTGGCTGTGCCGGCCTCGGTGAGCAGTTTCGCTGTGGTCTGGGCTGTCAAGGTGGTCGTCTCGTAGCCGAAGTCACCGGTGTAGCAATTCGCTCCCCCAGAGTTGAGGACCACGGCGCGAGCCTGACCCGTAGCGGAGACCTCCTGGGACCACAGGACGGGGTTGGCCTTGCACCGGTTCGAGGTATATACGGCGGCGACGGCACTGTCGGGGCCGGTGTTGACCACGAGTGAGAGGTCTTTGGTTCCGCTGGGTTTGAGTCCGGCGGTCAGGCCGGATGCGGTGAAGCCGAGTGGTGCGGTGACGCTCACGGGGCGACTCCTTCCATGGGCAGTGCGGTGGCCTCGGCGAGGCCGAGGGCGAGGTGGATGGACTGCAGGGCCTGTCCGGCGGTGCCGCGAGCCAGGTTGTCCAGCGCGACGACGACGAGAATCGTCTCGGCACGCTCATCAACGGTGAACTGGATGTGGGCCATGTTCGACCCCGTCGTCGACGAGGTGCGCGGCCACTGGCCTTCGGGCAGGAGCCGGACGAAGGGTTCCTCGGCGTAGGCCCGAGCGAATGCCTGGCCCAGTTGGTCCTTCAGTGCCGCGGTATCAACGGAACCGTCCGGGGTACGTGGTGCGGACTCCCCGAGGTCCGCGGTGATGGTCGCGAGGATTCCGCGGGCCATGGGCACGAGTGTCGGGGTGAAGGAGATCCGGGTGGGTCCCTCGGCGGCATCGGCGCCGAGGACGCCGTTGAGGTTCTGTTCGATCTCGGGCACATGCCGGTGGGTGCCCCCTGTGCCGTACGGGGAGGCATCGCCGAGGACCTCGGCGGCGGTCAGGTGTGGCTTGAGCGCCTTGCCTGCACCGGAAACCCCGTTGGCCAGGACCGCGTTGAGCCCCTTCGGCGCGGCGAGTCCGGCCTGGATGAGCGGGGCAAGCCCAAGAGAAACGGCGGTGACGTTGCAGCCAGGCACAGCGATGCGCTTCGTGTCTTTCAAGACTTCGCGCTGCTTCGTTCCGTCGGAGGTGAGGAGTTCGGGCAGACCGTAGGTCCAGGTGCCCTGGTGCTCGGACCCGTAGAACTTCTCCCAGGCGGCCGCGCTGATGAGGCGGTGATCGGCGGCGAGGTCGACGATGAGCGTTTCGGGACTCGACTCTTGGAGCTCAGCAGAGATGGCTCCGGACTGGCCGTGCGGGAGGGCGAGGATGACGACATCGTGACCGGCGAGCACCTCGGCGGTGGACTCCTTGACCACAAAATCGAAATATCGGGCAAGATGGGGTTGATGCTGGCCGAGTGTCTCACCCACGGAGGAATGTCCGCACACCGTCGTGACGTTCAGATG
>JAKDNC010000775.1 GCA_030452025.1 Nocardioides sp.
AACGGCGTGACCTGCGCGAATGGCGGACTGAGCACCAGCAGCATCCGCTGACCCAACTCTTCCCACTGTGGGAAGCCTCCAGACGGGCCACGCCCGGTCACGGTTCATCGGTGCCGGGGAGTCGCTTCTGTGCGGTGGTGAGGACGATCAGGACGGGTCGGTGTTCTCCGCGCTGACCAGCTCACCGGTGACGATGAAGACCAGCCGGTTGGCAACGGAGACGGCGTGGTCGGCGATCCGCTCGTAGTACCGGCCGAGGAGCGCCAGGTCGACCGCCGGCTCGACGCCGTGGACCCAGGAGGCCGACAGCAGCTGGGCCAGGGAGGCGCGGCGCAGAGCGTCCATCTCCTCGTCGTCGCGGGCCAGGTCACGGGCGGCATCGACGTCACGCTCGGAGATGATCACCCCGACCCGGGCGGTCATGTCCTCGGCGACCCTGGCCATCCGGGCGATGGTCGGCTTCGAAGTCTCGGGCACCGCAAGAATCGGCACCCGAAGCCGGGCGATCTTGGCGACGTGCACCGAGAGGTCCCCCATCCGTTCGAGCTCGGCCACCATGCGGAGGCTGGCCACGATCGTGCGCAGGTCGGTGGCAACCGGCTGCTGCAAGGAGAGCACCTCGAAGGACTTCTCCTCGACCAGCTCCCGGGCGGTGTCGATGGCGGCATCGTCGGTGATGACCTGCTCGGCGAGTTCACGATCGGCAGTCATCAGCGCCTCTGTGGCGCGAGTGATCGCGATGTTGACGTCGCGGGAGATGTCCGCGAGCCCCTGGAGGATGGAATCGAGTTCGTCATTGAAGGCATCACGCATGGGGCTCACCGTAGATCTGCTCGAATGACGGGCCGGTGCGTTGCCGTGAACGCGGAGTGAACACTTGGTCGCGATGTCGCGCAGAGGCCAGCACGCTCTGAAACCCTGCGTACCATCAAGCCGTGACGACAACGCAGGCACTTCTGTTTGCGCTACTCGCAGCGATTCTCGTCGGCGGGGTGATCCTGGCCTTCGTGCTCAGCGAACGGCAGCAGCGACGCCTCCCCACCGTGCAGGAACCCGTGGTGCCCGAGGGTGTCGCCGCTGTGCTCGCCGTCCTCCGCTCCAGCGCGGTGGTGGTCGACGACGACGACGTCGTGCTCAAGGCGTCCGCCCCGGCCTTCGCCTTCGGCATCGTGCGCGGCAACGCGCTCGCAGACCCCGCGCTCGCCGATGTCGTGCGCCAAGTCCGCCGGGACGGTCAGATCCGTGAGACCGAGCTGCTCATCGAGCGTACGGCGAACCGGTCCCCCCGCCACGTCACCGCCCGGATCGCACCCCTGGGGTCCCGCCTGATCCTCGCCCTGGTCGAGGATCGCACCCGCGAACGCCGACTGGAGTCGGTCCGGCGTGACTTCGTGGCCAACGTCAGCCACGAGCTGAAGACCCCGGTCGGCGCCATCCGGCTGCTCAGCGAGGCCGTCCAGGATGCCTCCGAGGACCCGGAGGCGGTCGAGCGGTTCGCCGGCAGGATGATCACCGAGAGTGAGCGACTGACCCACCTCGTCCAGCAGATCATCGAGCTCTCCCGGCTCCAGGCCGACGACCCGGTGGACGAGCCGACGCTGGTCTCGATCGACGACGCCGTCAACACCGCGCTGGACACCGTTGCCATCGACGCCCAGTCCCACGGACTCTCCGTGGTTGCTGGCGGCGACGAGGGACTCTCCGTCTTCGGCAACGACGAACAGGTGACGGTCGCGATCTGCAACCTGGTCGCCAACGCCGTCAACTACTCCCCCGACGGCTCCCAGGTCCTGGTGGCCACCAGGAGCACCGACGAAGGAGTCGAGGTCTCGGTGACCGACCAAGGGATCGGGATACCGTCCGGGGAGATCGATCGCATCTTCGAG
>JAKDNC010000078.1 GCA_030452025.1 Nocardioides sp.
GCCGCCCCGGGGCCGGTAGCCTCGGGCTCGTGTCCTCAACTTCCTCCCCCCTGACCGTCCGGACCATCTCGCCCGACGACCACCTCGAGTTCGTCGGCACCCAGCGCGCGGTGAGCTTCCTGCAGACTCCTGCCTGGGGGCAGGTGAAGTCGGAGTGGCGCCGGGAGTCGATCGGCTTCTTCGACGGTGCCGATCTGGTCGGGGTGGCGCTGGTGCTCTACCGCCAGCTGCCGAAGGTCAAACGCTTCCTCGCCTACCTGCCCGAGGGGCCGGTCATCGACTGGGCCGACCAGCACCTCGAACACTGGCTGAGCCCGATGGTCGCGCACCTGAAGAAGAAGGGCGCGTTCGGCGTCCGCATGGGACCCCCCGTGGTCACCGGCCGCTGGTCAGCCGCCCAGGTCAAGAAGGGCATCGCCAGCGACGACGTACGCCGGCTGGGCGAGCTCGCGCCCCTCGAGCGAGGCGTGTCCGGGGCCCGCGTGGTCAGCCAGCTCAACGAGCTGGGTTGGCGCCTCCAGGCCGCCGAAGGCGGTTTCGCGGCCGGCCAGCCGCAGTACAACTTCGTCATCCCGCTGCGCCACGAGGACGGCACAGCGAAGACCGAGGACGACGTCCTCAAGGCGATGAACCAGCTCTGGCGACGCAACATCAAGAAGGCCGCGAAGGAGGGGGTCGAGGTCACCCGGGGCACCGTCGAGGACCTCTCCCTCTTCCACGATCTCTACGTCCACACCGCCCAGCGGGACCACTTCACGCCCAGGCCACTGTCCTACTTCACGACCATGTTCAACGCCTTGGGCAACAGCGGTGACCCGACCTCGGCCATGGAGATTCGGCTCTACCTGGCCCGCCACGACGGCGACCTGGTGGCGGCGACGATCTGGATCCGGGTCGGCGGGCACACGTGGTATTCCTACGGCGCCTCCTCGACCGAGAAGCGTGAGGTCCGCGGATCAAACGCCGTGCAGTGGGCGATGATCCGCGACTCCCTTGCGGCGGGCGCCGACGTCTACGATCTGCGCGGCATCACCGACACCCTGGACACCGGGGACAGCAACATCGGACTGATCCAGTTCAAGGTCGGCACCGGTGGTGAAGCCGTCGAGTACGCCGGCGAGTGGGACCTGCCGATCAGCCGGGTCCTCTACAGGGCCTTCGACCTCTACATGCGGAGGCGCTGAGATGAGCCTGACCCTCTACGTCGACGGCGCCCGGTTCCGCGCCAACCAGAAGCGGGTCCTCGCTGCCCAGCCCCGCGTCGTACCTGTGGCCAAGGGCAACGGCTACGGCCTCGGCAACCCCCGCCTGGCGCTCGAGGCCGCCGAGATGGGCGTGGACACCCTCGCCGTCGGGACCTACGACGAGCTGGCCCAGGTCGCCGACACCTTCCCGGGCTCGCTGCTGGTCCTGACCCCATGGCGGCCGTTCGCGCCCCAGGTCGCCAACGACCGGGTGATCCACACAGTGAGCCGGATCGAGGACCTCAACGCGCTACTGGCCCACCAGCCTGGGGCCCGGGTGGTCCTGGAGCGCAGGACCTCGATGCTGCGGCACGGGTTGTCCGCGCGAGAGCTCCGCTCGGCGGCCGACGTGATGGCCGCGACCCCGCAGGCGCGGCTCGAGGGCGTTGCCTTCCATCTGCCGATGGCCGGGGCCTCGCCGCTCTCGGAGGTGCGGCGGCTGATGACCGACGTGGTGGCCTCGGGGCTGCCGCAGACCACGATCTGGGTCAGCCACCTCAGCGACTCCGAGCTCGCGGATCTCGCCCGTTCCTGGCCCGACTACGTGATCCGTCCGCGGATCGGCACCGACCTGTGGCTCGGGGATCGCGGCGCGCTGCAGGTCCGGGCCACCGTCCTGGACTCACACGCGGTCGAGCGGGGCGACATGTTCGGCTACCGCGGCCGCAGCGCCCCCAAGAACGGGACGATCCTCGTCGTCAGCGGCGGGACCGCACAGGGGATCGGCCTCGAGGCTCCCACCGGCGCGAACACGTTGAAGGCCCGGGCGAGCGCGATCGCACGCGGCGGTATGGATGCCGCGGGGTTCGTGCGGTCGCCGTACAGCATCGGCGGCAAGCAGCGGCTCTTCGCCGAACCGCCGCACATGCAGGCCAGCATGCTCTTCCTCACGCAAGGGTCCCCGGTCCCCGAGGTGGGCGAGGAGATCGAGGTGCGCGTGCGGTTCACCGCGACGCTCTTCGACCGGGTCGAGATCCGCTGAGGCGGGCCTGCTCGTAACTCCCCTGCTCGTAACTCCGCAATTGCGGCCGTGTGACAAGTTTCCGCACGAAAAACGTGTCATTCAGCCGCAATTGCGCGACTTCGAGCAGCTGACCCCCGGTCCGGCGGACGCTGCTCGCGTTCGTGCCCCACCGGGTCGTGGCGCGGGCTGAGTACGTCGCGGGTCACCACAGCGACCAGGTACAGCTCCGCGGCGATCCGCACCACGATCGCCAGCCAGTAGAAGGCCGGCTCACCACCACTGGTGGGAGCAAGGAAGCCGCCGAGATACCACCAGACCGACGCGAAGTAGAAGATCTCGCCGGCCTGCCAGATCAGCTGATCCTTCCAGCGCGGCCTGGCCAGAACGGCCAGCGGCAGCAACCAGAGGACGTACTGCGGGGAGTAGACCTTGTTGACCAGCAGGAACCCCGCGACGATCAAGAACCCCAGCTGGGCCATTCGCGGCGTCTTCGGGGCCGCCAGACCGATCACCAGCACCACGGCGCACCAGGCGATGAAGAAGACCCACGAGACCATGTTGATGGTGCCCAAGCCTGCGGCATGACCGGCCTGCTGGAAGAGCATCCAGACGCTGCCGAGGTCGGCGCCGCGCTCCTCGTTGAACTTCCAGAACACGTCCCACTGCTCCCGGCCCGAGAGCCACGCGGGCGCGTTGGTGACTGCCCACACCAGCGCAGCGACGACCGTGACCTGGAAGAACCTGAGGATCTCCCGCCGCCGCAGCGCGATGACCAGGATCGCCCCGAGCAGGAAGAGTGGATAGAGCTTGGTCGCCGTACCGAGGCCGATCATCACCCCGGTGAGCACGGGTCTGTCGCGCGACCACGCCCACAGTGCCCCGGCGACCATCGCGACCGCGAGCAGGTCCCAGTTCACGAGACCGTTGAGGATCAGCGCCGGGGACGCCGCGAACAGTGCCGCGTCCCAGGGTCTGTTCCGGTGGGTGCCGGCCAGGAACCAGGCCGCGATCAGCGCCGCGATGCCCAGGAGTACGGCGCTGACCGTGACGTAGTCGCCGATCTCCCCATAGACCTCCGGGTCGTCGTACAGGTCACTGACCTGTACGGCCGGCCGGTCACCGATGTCGGGAGACCCGTTCGCCCAGTGGGTCAGCCAGGCCGAACCGTAGGCGAAGTAGGAGATCCCGACGGGATACTCCATCACCTCATAGCGGCCCCGCGTCTCCTCGTCCCCCGAATAGGGCCAGTTCAGCTCCGCGAAGCCGCGACCGACGTAGAGGTAGGGCAGGTCGGAGTAGCACATCCGTGAGTAGCGCTCGTCGCCGTTGAGCCAGTTGTCGTCGTGGCACGGTGCCTTCTGCAGCATCCCGAGCGCGAAGCAGAACGCCATCAACGCGAGGATCAGGCCGGTCGGGGTGAGCCACCTGTTCTGCCGGGCATGGTTGCCCAGCGGCCCGCCGATGCCCTCGCTGAGGCCGGTGACCACCGGGTCCTCCAGGGTCGGATGGGCCCGGCGGTCGAACTCCTCGGTCACGCCGCTTCGCGCAGGCCCAGCGGCTTGGGCTTGGGCTTTCGCTCATTTGCAGGCGGTACCGGATCTGTCTCCGGCGGGCTCTCGGGGTCGCTCGTGTCCGTAGGTTCCGGGTCGGTCGAGCTCGGCTTGTCCGACGGCTTGTCCGACGGCTTGTCCGTCGTCTTGGACGGCTTCTTGGAGGGCTTGCCGGAACCCACCTCGGGTTCCTTGGTCGTCGGCTTGCTCTTCTCGGGAGTCTTGGTCTCCGGCGGCGGAGGAGGAGGCGTGTACGGCGCGTGGCCCTCATCGGGAGCGTCACCGTCGACGAAGACGGGTTCGGCAAGGTCGAGGATCTCCTCGCCGTCCAGCGCCCGATCCATGATCGCGGTCCACATCAGGGTCGGGTAGGAACCGCCGTAGTACTCCGGCAGGACCTCTTCCACGGACTCGTTCCCGGAGCCTCGGACCATCATCACCGCGGTCGCGCGTTGCGGGGTGAACCCGACGAACCAGGAGGAAGACACCTCGTCCTCCCCGTTGGTCGCCGTACCCGTCTTGCCACCCGCGGGCCGACCCAGCGCCAACGCCTTGGCGCCGCTGCCTTCCTCGATGACCTTCTCCAGCGCGTAGGACGTGTCCGCCGCGAGGTCCTCGTCGAGGGCGCGCTTGGTGTTGACCTTGTGACGGTATCGGGTCTCGCCGGTCCGGTCGACGACCTTCTCGATCAGGTAGACCTCCGAGGCCTGTCCGCCGTTGGCGACCGTCGCGTAGCCGTTGGCCATGTTGATCGGGCTGACCGTCGCCGAACCGAGTGCGATCTGCGGATTGGCCACCAGTCCCGGAGAGGTGCGCAGGCGGTCCATCCCGGTGTCCTTGCGCTTCCACCGCGGGATGCCCATGTCCTTGGCCATGCTCAAGACGTCCTCGCCCTGGTTGGGCAGCGACTGGGTCAGGTCGACGAAGGCAGTGTTGATGGAGTCCTCAGTGGCCTCGAGCAGGTCGACGGTGCCGTAGTCGGTACCGAGACCGTCGGGCCCGGACCCGAGGTTGCGGATCTTGGTCCCGTCGGGGAACTCGTAGGGCGAGTTGCCCTCGAAGGTGTCCTTGAGCGAGAAGCCAGCCTTGAGACCCGCGGCGATCGCGAACATCTTGAACGTCGACCCTGGGGCGCCACCCGAGACCGCCCAGTTGATCTGGGAGTCGAGGTAGTCCTGCCCGCCGTAGAACCCCCGCAGCGCACCGCTCCCGGGCTCGACGCTGGCGGAGGCGATGTGCAACTCCTTGCCCTCGGGCCGGGCCTCCTCGACGCCTTCCTCGGCGGCGTCCATGTCTTTCTTCGTCAACGTCGTGGTGACCTCGAGGCCACCGCCGTTGATCTCCTCCTCGGAGAAGCCCAGGCGCACCAGCTCACGTTTGACCATCTCCAGCGCGTGGCCCCGCTGGCCGGCGTAGGAAGACTCGCCCTTGACCTTGGGGAATTTGGGCAGCTTCCGACTCGCCTTCCCGGCCTGCGCGGAGGAGATCGAGCCTGTCTCGGCCATGCTGTCCAGGACGTGGGTGTAGCGGTCCTTGAGGGCCCTCCGACTGTCCTTGCCGTTGGCCGGATCGAACCTGGACGGGTTGTTGATGACCGAGGCGAGTACGACGCTCTGTCGCAGGTTGAGCTTCTTGGCCGGCTTGTCGAAGAAGGCCTGCGAAGCGGCCTCGACACCGTAGGCGCCACGGCCGAAGTAGATCGTGTTCAGATAGCCGGAGAGGATTTCGGTCTTGCTCTGCTGGCGGTGCAGCTTGAGCGAGACGATCGCTTCCTTGACCTTGCGGGTGTAGGTCTGGTCTTGGGAGAGGTAGAGGATCTTGACGTATTGCTGGGTGATCGTCGAGGCGCCCTGGCGGTCGTTGCCCTGGGCGTTGCTGAACGCGGCACGCAGGATGCCTTTCGGGTCGATGCCCTTGTCGGTCCAGAAATCCCGGTTCTCCGCTGCGATGACCGAATCCTGGAGGGTGTCGGGGACCTCGCTGAGCGGGATCGAGTCGCGGTTCTGGGTGGCGTACCTGCCGAGATCGGTCTTGCCGTCGGAGTAGTAGACGTGCGATGTCTCGGTCTGGAAGTCGGCGTTCGGGTCCGGGATGTCGGTCGTCTTGTAGAGAATCGCGAACGTCAGGACACCGAGGAGGACCAGCACCAGTCCCGAGACGCTGATCCATTTGAGGGTCCTCTTCACCCGGCGGCGAAGGCGCGACTCGCCAGCCTTGCCGGAGGCGCCCTTCTTCTGCTTCCCAGCCGTCGGTCCGGCCTTGCGCTTGCCACTCACGTGCGGATCTCCAAGGGGTACGCCGTACACCGGGCACGGTCGCTTGCGATGGTACGGAGCGAAAGCGTACGCGGGGTTGGGTTGTTCGCCGCGATCCTCTTGTCCAACACCCCGGAACCACCCGTGTTTCACTATGTCCTGATATATCGATACGATAGGTCGGTGGCAAGGCGCGGAGAAACCCTCGAACTGGCAGTCCTCGGACTGCTCCACGAGGCACCCATGCACGGATACGAGCTCCGCAAGCGTCTGAACCTCATGCTCGGCTGGAGTCGGATCCTCTCGTACGGGACCCTCTACCCCGGCCTCAAGCGCATGCTGCGTTCCTCGTGGATCGAGGAACGTGCGGTGTCCAACAACACCAGCCGCAGGCCCCGGATCGTCTACCAGCTCACCGAGCGTGGCGAGAACGAGTTCGCACGGCTGATGTCAGAGGTCGGCCCGAATGCTTGGGAAGACGACAACTTCGACATCCGGTTCGCCTTCTTCGGGCGCACCGACATGGAGATCCGTCTTCGCGTGCTCGAGGGTCGTCGTACCCGACTCCAGGAACGTCTGGACCGGGTCCAGTCACAGCTGGCTCTCACGCAGAAGGAGATGGATCAGTACGCCTCCGAGCTCCAGCGCCACGGCGTGGAGTCCGTGGAGCGCGAGGTCCGCTGGCTCTCCGACCTGATCAACGCCGAGCGGAACCAACAGGTCCCGCCGGCGGAGAAGCCCCAAGAGACCTGAGTACGACGGTCAGTCCAGAGCATCAAGAACAACCCAACCGAAGTCAGGAAGAGGAAATCCGATGGGATCGGTACGCGTAGCGATCGTGGGAGTAGGCAACTGCGCCACCTCCCTCATTCAGGGCGTTGAGTACTACAAGGACGCGGACCCGGCTGGCAGCGTGCCCGGCTTGATGCACGTGAAGTTCGGGGACTACCACGTCGGCGACGTGGAGTTCGTCGCCGCGTTCGACGTGGATGCGAAGAAGGTCGGCTTCGACCTGTCCGAGGCGACCCAGGCCTCCGAGAACAACACGATCAAGATCGCCGACGTCCCGCCGACCGGTGTCATCGTGCAGCGTGGCCCGACGCTCGACGGGCTGGGCAAGTACTACCGCGAGACCATCGACGAGTCCGACTCCGAAGCCGTCGACGTCATCGCTGCGCTGAAGGAGGCCAAGGCCGACGTCCTGGTCTCCTACCTGCCGGTGGGATCCGACGAGGCCGACAAGTTCTACGCGCAGTGCGCGATCGACGCGGGCGTGGCCTTCGTCAACGCCCTGCCCGTGTTCATCGCCTCCGACCCGGCCTGGGCCAAGAAGTTCGAGGACGCCGGCGTCCCGATCGTCGGTGACGACATCAAGTCGCAGGTCGGCGCGACGATCACCCACCGCGTCCTCGCCCGGCTCTTCGAGGAGCGCGGCGTGACCGTCGACCGCACCTACCAGCTCAACGTCGGCGGCAACATGGACTTCAAGAACATGCTCGAACGCGAGCGCCTGGAGTCCAAGAAGGTCTCCAAGACCCAGGCCGTCACCTCGAACATAGACCACGACCTCGGCACCAAGAACGTCCACATCGGCCCGTCGGACTACGTCCAGTGGCTCGACGACCGGAAGTGGGCCTACGTCCGCCTGGAGGGTCGTGCCTTCGGTGACGTCCCGCTGAACCTCGAGTACAAGCTTGAGGTCTGGGACTCCCCGAACAGCGCCGGCATCATCATCGACGCCGTCCGTGCCGCCAAGATCGCCCTGGACCGTGGCGTCGGCGGCCCGATCATCCCGGCCTCGACGTACCTCATGAAGTCCCCCCCGGTGCAGATGCCCGACGACCTGGGTCGTGCCGAGCTGGAGAAGTTCATCCGCGGCGAGTGATCCCACACGGGAGAACCTGGGGAACCTGTCACAACTCCGCAATTGCGGCGTTGTGACAGGTTTTTTCCGGCTTCTTGTGTCAAACGGCCGCAATTGCGGAGTTGGGGGCAGTGACGGCGACCCGGTCCCTCCGGGCGGCTACGACCTCAGGCCAGGAAGTCGCCGAGGGCCTCGCCGAACTGGTCGATCGCCCACTCGAGCTCCTCCTCGGCGATCACGATCGGCGGCGCGAGCCGAATCGTCTGGCCGTGGGTGTCCTTGGCCAGGATGCCGCGGGCCAGGAGGTTCTGGCAGACCTCACGAGCGGTGGCGACGTCGGGATCGATGTCGATGCCGGCCCAGAGCCCGACGCAGCGGACCTCGGTGACGCCCTTGCCCTCGAACTCCTGGAGCCCGGCGAGCAGCCGCTCACCGAGACGCTTGGCGCGCTCCTGCATCTCACCGGTCTCGAGCAGCTCGACGACCGCGAGGCCGACGGCCGCCGCCAGCGGGTTTCCGCCGAAGGTGGAGCCGTGCTGACCGGGCTTGAGGACGCCGAGGACGTCCTCGTTGCCGATCACGGCGCTGACCGGCACGATCCCGCCGCCGAGCGCCTTGCCGACCAGGTAGAGGTCGGGCACGACGCCGACGTTGTCGCACTGGAAGGTCGCCCCGGTCCGCCCGAGGCCGGACTGGATCTCATCGGCGATGAACAGCACATTCCGCTCCGAGGTGATCTCGCGGACCCGGGGCAGGAAGTCCGGCGGAGGCACGTTCACCCCGGCCTCGCCCTGGATCGGCTCGAGCAGCACGGCCACCGTGTTGTCGTCGATCGCGGCCTCGATCGCGTCGGCGTCGCCGTAGGGAACGGTCTTGAACCCGGGCGTGTAGGGGCCGTAGTTGTCCCGGGCCTCGGCGTCGTCGCTGAACGAGATGATGGTCGTCGTGCGTCCGTGGAAGTTGCCCTCCGCAACGATGATGTTGGCCTGGTCAGCCGCCACGCCCTTCACCTCGTAGCCCCACTTGCGGGCCACCTTGATCCCCGACTCGACGGCCTCGGCGCCGGTGTTCATCGGCAGGATCATGTCCTTGTTCGCCAATCGGGCCAGCGCCGCGGCGAACGGGCCGAGCGCCGCGGAGTGGAAGGCACGACTGGTCAGGGTGACCTTGTCGAGCTGTTCCTTGGCGACCGCGGTCAGCTGCGGGTTGCAGTGGCCGAAGTTCACCGCGGAGTAGGCTGCGAGGCAGTCGAGGTAGCGCTTGCCGTCGATGTCGACGACGCCGGCGCCACTGGCCTCGCTGACGACAACCGGGAGCGGATGGTAGTTGTGAGCTGCGTGGGCGTCGACGACCGCGATCGCGGCCTGCTGCGTCCCGCTGACTCCAGCGAGTTCGTCGTGGTTGGTCATGCTGGTGACGATAGTCACCAAACCCGCATTTTCCGAACCGGTCAGGAAGCGGCCCGGTGCGCGCCCCACGTCGAGATGGTACGTCGATAGCCGAGCGCGTGGTTGACCGCCAACATTGGGCCGTTGGCGCCGTCGTTCCCGGCCCAGCATCGGGTCACCCCGGCGGCGGCCAGCGCGGCGCAGCAGTGCCGTTTGGCCAGCGTGGCCAGTCCCCTGCCCCGTTGGTCGGGAAGCGTGCCGGTCATCGAGTTCCAGGCCCGGTCACCGGTGGCGGTGACCGAGGTGTAGGCGAGGACGGTCCGGTCCGCCATCACCGCCCGGCCCAGGTCGCCGCGGTGGTCGGGATCGCGCCACTGGGTGGCGGCGAACTCCTCCAGCGGGATCGAGCGGGTCAGTCCCGACGGGTCGCCGGAGGCGGCAGCCTCGTGACAGGCCCAGACGGCCTCGAGGCCCGCCACAGTGAGGGGTACGACGACCACGCCGCCCGGCGTACCAAGAGGCGCGGCGACCCGGCCGGGATCGACGGAAGAGATCATGAACTCGCGCTGCAGGGCCACCTGCCAACGCCGTGCGACCTCCCCGGAGTGGGTGTCGCCGTTGACGATGCCGCGCAGGGCGGCACCCTCCGCGAGGTCAAGCACCCGCGCGAACAGCCCGGACCCGACACCGCGGCCCTGGTGATCGGGGTGCACCTGGACCACAACCCGCAGTTCGCGGGGTCCGTCGCCGGGGCGGACCCGGGCCACGCCGAGGATCTCGCCGCCAAGGTCGGCGACCCACCGGGCCATCGTCGTGGGGTGGTGGACCATCTCGTGCCGGATCCCCTGCTCGGAGCAGACCAGGAACGGGCTGGCCGCACTGGTCGCCGCCGCCCAGCCGGCAGCGTCGTC